>CAIWVT010000451.1 GCA_903916135.1 uncultured bacterium | reverse complement strand
CTCTGTAGCGGGCAAATAGGTTTATGTAGCGGGCAACTTCCTCTCTGTAGCGGGCAACTTCTTATTTTTAGCGGGCAACTTCCTCTTTTTAGCGGGCAACTTCCTATTTTTAGCGGGTAACGCACTACCACTATGTTTCAGCCCGCCATCAACTCCTGTAACAACCGAAGTAATGGTGTTTGATGTTATAGTTTTAGATGTTTTGCGTGTGGAATGTATGATTTTTTACCTGATTTGAAACTTAATCTTATGCTTCTTGCAGATGATTTGGGTTAGGTCTCTGCCGGTTTTGATGGCGACGGGTAATCCGCCTCCGGGGATAGCCCAATGACCTGTGAAATAGAAGTTTTGGAGGTTGGGGAGGTGGTTGGCGATGGGGGATCGGGCGGTTAGGTTTCGGGCGGGGAGCCAACCTTGTACGGAGCCGAAACGGTTGGATGTGTATCGGTTATAAGTGGCGGGGGTTACGATGTCGGTTTGCTGGATGTGGGGGCGGATGTTGCCAAGTTTGAGGTCGAGGGCGGCGATGATTTGCTGAGCGAAGGAGTTTTTGAGGTCGTCGTAGCGGGTTTTGTCGGTGGCGCGGAGTTGTATCCAAAAGTCGCCTTGGAGGGTGTAGAAGCTGACGGAAAGGACAGTTTTTCCGCTGGGAGCGAGGGTGTTGTCGTAGTTGTAGATGTGTACTTCGAGGCGTTGGTAGTGGGTTCCGTCGGGGGATATGAGTTGGATGGGCAAGGGGAATCGGAAGAAGTGGGGATGGGAGGGGAAGGTGCGGTTGACGCCGAGAGCGACCATGAAAATGGAGTAATAGACGCTGAGTTTTTGTTGGTTATTGAGCTGATTGATAAGTGGATTGGTGTATTTTCCGTCTAAGGCGTGGAAGATGGTTTGGTGCCAATCGGCGGCTGAGATTGTGATTTGGGATGGATGGATGGAGCCGTCGGAGAGCATGATTCCGGTGGCGGAGTTGTTGAGGGTTGTGATTTTTTGGACGGTTTTGTTGTAGTGGATTTGTCCGCCGAGTTGAAGGTATTTTTGGACGATTTTTTGGGTGAAAAGGTTGGAGCCGCCGAGGGGATATCCGGCGCCGTTTTGGTCGTAGGAAGCGAGGGGGATGGTGAGGATGAGGAGGTTGATTTCGTCGCCATCGTAGAGGAGTTGGAAGGCTTCGCGGAGGAAGGGGTTGCGGAAACGTTGGGCGAAGGTGAAGTTGGTTTGTTTTTTCCATTTGTTGATGAACATGAGCAAAGGGAGATGTTTGATCATGGCGATTTTTTCGCGTAGGGAGAGGAGTTCGGGGACTTTGTCGACAATGGGGGGGACTTCGAAGCGTTGGATTTTGCGCATTGAATTGATAAAGAGGCGGATGGTTTTGGTGTCTTCGGGAGCAAGTTCCAAGAGGTAGGTTTCGAGTTTTTGGAGGTTGGTGTAGAGGTGAAAGATTTTGCTGCCGTGAATGTCGGTGTTGTCTTTTAGCTCGATTTCGGCACGAGTTTGATGGTTGACAAACTGAATTGAAGACATATCAATGAGTTCGGACCATAAGCGATAGAAAGGATTGGAGGGATGGGAGCCAAGAAGCCAATGGATGCAGCCATCGAAGGTGTAGTCGCCACGTTTCCAACTCGTGCATAAGCCACCTGCGCTTGGATTCTGCTCAAATATTTGGGTTTGGAAGCCATTCATTTGCAAATAACATCCAAGGGTTAAGCCTGAGATGCCTGCACCGATTATGTTTACTGTCATACCTATTATTATTTTATGAAGATGCAAAGCTCGTGTTTTATTGCAAGGTAGCATCCATGTTTATCGTTCTACGTTATGAAAAAATCTATTTGTACAGAAAACTGTGCTTGGAATGAAGAATCTCTGCTTTCGGTGAAGATTCGTTTTTAGATAACACTGACCGTACTCCGAAAACCACAAAGAATAAAGATACCAAGAAACTAAAGTGTTACGCAGGCGATTTTGTAGCAAGATTAAGACTTTTCGTAGTGAACTCAGAATTAAAATAAAAAATACAAACACTATTCTTTAACTTCTATTTCTAACGCCGTTAAAAAGTCTTTTACCTGCGCAATCAATGGACTCACCATTACTTCATCATATTCATATAAATCTCCATAGTCACCTTTTTGTCTATAATCAAAAAGCTTCGAAAATAATTTTCCATACTTCTTGTCAATTTGTCCTGTTTTGATAAAATTCGCTCCAAATTGAGTTCTCGCGCCATCATGGCTTTTCGTTTCAATGTTATTCTTAATTAAAAGTGCAATAACGGCATAGAAGCAGGAATAATACAAGCGATTTACCACCGCATTCCAACGCTTATTATCTGCCAATATCAGCGCTTCCTCATAAGACTCAATGGCACGTTGGAAACGGTAATTGATATAATCTTCGCGGTTTTCAATAATCATAACTTAATTCCTTCCTTCTTTATGTTTTGATATAAAGGAGAAAAAGATAATGTAGTGTTCCAAAAATCCTTAGCATAAATAAAAGTGGAGATAATTTGCCCGGATTCTAATTCTAAATTATATAAATCATCGCGGAAGCTATCTTCAATTTCGTTTGTTACTTTTGAGTTGTCAACCAAAATAAGAATATCCCAATCGGAATCATTTTGGTTATCGCCACGCGCCCGCGAACCAAATAGAAAGGCTTCTGCATTTGGATCTTTTTCGTGAATTGATTTGCTTATTTGGTCAAAAATTTGGTTGCTGTTCATCTTAAATTAGAATATAAAAAAACAAAGATATAAAAAAATCACAACTCTTCCTTCAACTCTAACAAGAAACTCTTTATTTTGTTTAAAGAAGTTACGATTTCGACATTTTCGATGGTGTCGGATTTGTTTTCGTTCATTTTGTCTTTGGCGCCTTGGAGGGTGAAGCCGCGTTCTTTCACCAAATGGAAAATGACATAGAAATTGTCCATGTCGGCTTTGGTGAACAGGCGGTTGCCTTTTTTGTTGCGGAAGGGTTTGATGATATCGAATTCTTTTTCCCAATAGCGAATGAGGGACTGATTCACATCAAATATTTTGGCAACTTCACCAATGGAGTAATATATTTTTTCGGTTGGTTTGGCTTTGTAAGGCATATCTTTGGATGTTTAAATGGTTATGAAGAATTGAGCGATAAAATTACAAATTTTTTGAATAGCAACGATAGTAATAGGTTTTTTTTAACTAAATCGGATGGCTTTTACGGGTGAAATTTTGGTGACAATATAGGTGGGGATGATGAGTACAAGCACACAAACCACGATGGTGCCAGCGTTGATAAGCAGCAGATGGAGTAGATTGAGGTTGATGGGCACCTGACTGACATAATAGTCGGCGGGGCTGAGTTTGATGATGCCGAAGCGCAGTTGGATGTAGCTCAAGGCAAGTGCAATAATATTGCCCCAAATTAATCCGCAAATGATGAGATAGGATGCATTGAGCAGAAATATTTTGCGGATACCCCAATTGTTCATGCCGAGGGCTTTGAGGATGCCGATGAGTTTGGTTTTTTCGATAATTAAAATAAGCAAAGCCGAAATCATGTTGATGGCGGCTACGATAACCATCATAATAAGAATGATGGTTACATTGACATCCTGAAAGCTGAGCCAATCGAAGATTTGAGGATACTGTTGTTTGATGCTGCTGCAATTGAGGTTGTAGTCTATCTGCTGATATACGTCTTTGGTGATTTTGTCTAAATCGTTGAAGTTATCAATCAGAATTTCGAAGCCGCCAACTTGGGTGGAGTCCCAATTGTTGAGCCGTTGGATATGTTTGATGTCGCCCAAGACATACATTTTGTCGAATTCTTCCAAGCCCGTGTTGTAGATGCCGCAGATTCTGAATTTGCGCACGCTCGGCTGCAGCGCATCTTTGTTGATGAAATACATCAGCAGGTGTTGACCTGTATCTAACTTCAATTGCGTGGCGAGATATTCAGAAATGAGTATGTCGTTGGATTTTCCCGTGTCGCTCACTTGGAATTTGTTGCCTTTGATGATGCGGTTTTGGAAGAAGGACCAATCATAATCTGTGCCGATGCCTTTCAAGACCACGCCCTGAATTTCTTCATCCGTTTTGACGATGCCAGCTTTGGTAGCATAGACCTGAATATGGCGGATGCCTTTTTGATGTTCCATGGAAGGATAAAACTTTTGATGGATGCTCACGGGCGTGGATTCCATAGAATTATTATCGTTATAATTGGAAATTTGGATGTGGGCACCAAAACCAATAACTTTGTTGCGAATTTCTTTCTGAAAACCCGTCACAATAGCCACAGACATAATCATGACGGCAACACCCAAGGCAATGCTCAAAATGGCAATACGGATGATGGGTCTCGAGAAATTGGCTTTATTTTTCGAAATTATGTGATTTGCTATAAATATTTGTACGTTCAAACGATTTTTTTTTCTTACTTTGCAAAAGTATTTATTTTTACTGAAATTATGCGAATAATCAATTTGTTTTTGGGGCTATTTTTTATCATGACACTTGCCAGTCATAGTGCAGCACAGAATAATGTAAAACAGATATTCGGTGTTGATGTTTATCCAAAAGATATAAAAGTAGGTGCTCAGCGCACCGATATTTATTTTCCGTGGATAAAAAATAAGAAAATTGCGGTGGTTGCCAACCACACCTCGCTGATTGGGAACACCCATTTGGTGGATTCCTTACTTCATGCAGGCTTTGCTGTGAAGAAGGTGTTTTGTCCTGAACATGGGTTTCGTGGCAAGGCGGATGCGGGCGAAACGGTGGGCAACACTATAGATGAGATTACGAAACTACCCGTGGTGTCGCTTTACGGAAAAAATAAAAAGCCCACGCCTGCCGACTTGGCAGATGTGGACGTGGTGATTTTCGATATACAGGATGTGGGTGCACGTTTCTACACCTATATCTCTACGATGCATTATGTGATGGAGGCTTGTGCCGAAAATAATAAGTTGTTTATTGTGCTCGACCGCCCGAATCCGAATGGCTATTATGTGGATGGTCCCGTGTTGGAGAAAGAATTTACGTCATTTGTTGGGATGCACCCCGTGCCGATAGTGCATGGGATGACGATTGCGGAATTTGCTTGCATGATTAATGGCGAGAAATGGTTGTCGAATGGGATACAATGCCAATTGAAATATGTTACGGTGTATAATTACAATCACATCAGCTTATATCAAGTGCCTGTGAAACCTTCGCCCAACTTGCCGAGCATGGAATCTATGTATCTGTATCCCTCTTTATGTTTGTTTGAAGGTACCTGTGTCAGCGTGGGCAGAGGTACCACAACGCCTTTCGAAGTGGTGGGTCATCCGAAGATTGACAGTACGGGTTTTTCGTTTACGCCCAAAAGCATAGATGGCATGTCGAAGAAGCCGCCTTTTGAAGGCATCAAATGCAATGGCTATAATTTCCACAACTATGCAGCGGAATTCATCAAAGGCTACGGCAAATTGTATATTTTTCCCATCATCGAACTGTATAAAGAATTGAAAGGCAAGACAGATTTCTTTGCGCCCAATTTCGACCGTTATGCGGGAACCGCCAAACTGCGACAACAAATTATCAACGGCGTTTCGGAAGAGGAAATCAGAGCAAGTTGGCACGACGACTTAGTGGCATTTAAGAAAATCAGAAAAAAATATTTGTTATACAGCGATTTTGAATAAAGGGATGAACACGAAGAACAAAACCTATACGAAAACCAATCGCCCATCGGGAAACAAAACAACAACACAGAAGCAAACGCTTCCAAAGGAAAGCAAACAAGCGGTATCGGAAAAGCTCCTGAAGATATTGACAAGTACAGCCTCTACCCTGAATCGCACGTGGACTATGTTGGTCTTTCTCTTAGTGTTTGCTTTGGGATTTCTTATTTATGGGAACACCATGTCGCACGAATATGCCTTGGACGACGACATGGTTTATAAACTCAACAATAGCGTCAAGAAAGGATTTGAGGGTATCCCTGAGATACTGCGCACCACGAATATGTATGGTTTCAATCAGCAGAATTATGGGGCATATCGTCCGTTCACCCAAGCGGTTTTTGCCATAGAGTTTGCACTATTCGGCATCAATCCTCATGCGCAACATGTGATGCATGTGTTGCTGTTTGCGCTCACGGTTGCCTTACTTTTTCTTTTGATGAAACGCCTATTCAAAGATAAAGCTTTGTGGATATCTTTAGCCATCACCTTGCTGTTTTTGGCGCATCCCATCCATACGGAAGTGGTAGCCAACATCAAAAGTTTGGACGAAATCCTGAGCTTTTTGTTTGGATTTGTGTTGACGTTTTTGGCATTGTTTCGTTATGTGGACACCAAAAAGATGCTGTGGCTTATCGTGAGTATATTCCTTTTCCTTTTGGGATTGATGAGCAAAGAAAACATCGCCACCTTGCTCCCCGTGGTCCCTTTGACGCTTTATTTTTTCACAGATAAAAAACCCAAGAACATCTTGTTCATCTCTTTGGGTTATCTGTTGCCTATGGCTATTTTTGGTTTGCTGCGGTGGTCGTTCATCGCATCCTACGAAGGAAAAATTGCTTTCTTGGATAATTTCGTGTTGCAGATACCGACTTTCGTAGGCAAATATGGCACCATACTCTTCGTGTTGTTGCAATATCTGCGTTTGTGCATTTTTCCCTTTCCGCAATCCTGCGATTATAGTTTTTCGCAAACGCATGAATATTCGCTTTTCAGCCTGTTGCCCATCGTGGCAGTTTTGCTTTATGTGGGCATGTTAGTCGCAGCCATGCTGATGTTCAAACGCAAGAACCTTTTGAGTTGGTGCATCTTGTTTTTCTTGTGTGCGCTTTCGGTCTATAGTCATATTATAATAGGTGTGGCAGCCACCATCGCCGAGCGGTTTTTGTTTTTGCCGTCCTTGCCCTTCATCGTGGCAGTGGTGCTTTTGATGGAAACGCTTTCGCGGAAAATGGGCAGCACAAAAGGAAGTCTGCAAGTGGCTTTGGTGCCCTTGTTGATTGTATTTTTTGTGTTCAGCATCAAAACCATGTCGCGCAACACAGTTTGGAAAAACAACGACACCCTTTTTATTAACGACATCAAGAATGCGCCCAACAGTTCGCGCTTGAACAAATCCATAGGCGATATCTATATCAACAAAGGAAAAGACGAAAAAGACGCTTTGACCAAGAAGCAACACCTGCAAACGGCTTTGGAATATCTGCAAAAAGCCTATACCATTTATCCCGACTACACCGACAATCTGTTGGATTTGGGCACGGCTTGGTATTATTTGGCGGAATACGACACCTGTTGGAAATATTGGAAACGCTTCGCGACGGTGGACCCCACTTCGCAGGTGCGCATCAAACAAAACCTCGACTTTATGAAATCGGGCTTTTATCTGCAAGGGCAAGATTTATCCCGCCAAGGAAAAAAAGGCGACGCCATCGCGGCTTACACCAAATCGTTGCAGTTCGACAGTATTTTCGCGCCCTCATGGTTCAATATGGCTATGGTGTATGCCGATTTGAAGAACTACGATGCTTCGCGAAGCTGCATGACGAGAGCTTTGCAGTTGGATTCCACGAATGCGGATTATTGGTATAACTATGGCGGATTGCTGTTCACCATACACGATTTGGCAAATGCCCGTAGCGCTTTCCAACGGACATTGAAACTGAAACCCGATTACGGGGATGCGCAAAAGGGATTGAATGCCATCAAATCTTACTAATTGCGCCGATACAATTTGAATTTCGTCGTTTTCAAATCCACACGGACATAATCTCCCGCAAGGGTATCAAAACAAGCGGCTGTTTTTATCAGAAAGAAATCGTGTTTATGGTTCATATTGTCGTCTAAACTTACGTTTTTCATGCGGGCAAAATAAGCACGCACGCCCCAATTCTTGTATAATTCATTACAAATATTAATCGTACTGTTTTCGGGTATCTCTTTCAATATCATTTTTGAATCCTGAATTTGCTCATAATCGCGGGTGTAATGATTGCTCAGATACAGCGAAAGTCCTATGCCGATGATGATGATGGCAAACACCATGCTTCGGAACCAACGGAGGACTTTCGACGTGAAATGTATCTTCAAGAAAAAATGATGCACCACAGGATAGAGCAACACCGACAACCCAAGCGCAAACATCGGAAAAGTGGCGATGATATAAAATCCGCTTTGTTTCATCGAAATCATGATGGGCACCACACCCGTCATGCCCAACAACAGAAACACCATGCTCAGGCGGATTTGGCTCCTGCCGATTTCTTTTATGACTCCTTTGAGGCGACTTATCCCCAACACTATTGCCGCCAAGAGCAGCATCGGCAAACTTTCGAGAAACACCTGACCAAGGATATAATAGCGCGAGTTGACCGTTGCCAAGGTCATCACCGATTTGACGACTTGCTGTTGGAAATACTGCAACAAACTCTCTTTCGCCACGGGAAACACGGCGCAAAGCACCCCCAAAGGCAGCACCGCCGCCGCCAACATGATGGCAGTTTCGGCTGTCATCCGCCCGAAACTTTTGTTGCGCATCATCATCCAATAGATAAAAGGCAGGCTGAGGGGGAAAAACGCGACGAACCCCTTGGTGAGAAAGCCCAAAGACAACATGACGCCCGCCACGAAAAAATAAACCCATCGCGAGGCAATTTCGCCTTTGAAGAAAAACAGGACCGAAGCCGCGGTGAAGATGGTCAGGGTG
>CAIWVT010000450.1 GCA_903916135.1 uncultured bacterium | reverse complement strand
TTTGTGTGATAGATATAGTAAAAATAGCACCAATGGTGCAACAGAAACGTATTCGTTCATCCTTAGAAATACGATAGACACATTGGCACTAAAATGAAAGACAGAAACAAAATTGAAGAATTGAAAGAAAAAAAACATTAAATAAATGACAGGCGAATCTTTAAACATTACACAAGACAATTTGGACAAACTCAAGTCTCTTTTTCCTGATATTTTTTCGGAAGGAAAAATTGATTGGGAAAAGTTTAAAGCAACTTTTTCGGACGACATCAATTTTGCTAACGAACGCTATGTTTTGAATTGGGCTGGTAAATCAGATGCTTTTAAAGTGCTGCAAATACCAACCACAGCCACACTGAAACCGCAACCCGAACAATCCATAAATTTTAACACCACACAAAATGTTTTTATTGAAGGTGAAAATTTAGAAGTGCTGAAAGTATTGCAAAAGGCATACTACGGAAAAGTTAAGTGCATCATTATTGACCCACCCTATAATACAGGTAACGACAGTTTTATTTATCCCGACAGTTTTAAAGAGAACAAAGCAGAATACGAAAAACGCATTGGCGATAAAGACGAAGAAGGATATTTGATGAAAGAAGGAATGTTTCGCAAGAACAGCAAAGACAGCGGACATTATCACAGCAATTGGTTAAGCATGATGTATCCGCGTTTGTTCTTGGTAAAAAATTTATTGCGCGATGATGGAGTTATTTTCGTTCATATTGACGATAATGAAGTTCACAACCTTCGGTTATTAATGAATGAAATTTTCGGAGAAGAAAATTTTGTATCAGAAATAATTTGGCAAAGAACCTTTGCCACAAAAAACGATTCAAAATATTTTTCAACGGAACATGAATACCTTTTATTCTTTGCGAAGAACATAAACAACTTACAAGTTAATTCACTTGCAAGAGGACAAAAGCAAAATGATAGGTACACTAATTCTGACAATGACAAAAGAGGACCATGGACATCAACAGATTTGTTAAGAATGGAGCATCGGGATAATAGCGTTTACACAATCACTTCTCCATCTGGAAAAAAGTGGACTCCACAAGCAGGAACAAGTTGGAGGCATCCCGAAACTGAAATGTTGGGGTTAATCAAAAGCAATGAAGTAACATTTGGTGTAGACGGAAACTCCAAACCAAGACGAAAAAGATTTTTGAGTGAAGTAAAGCAGGGAATTATCCCACAAACAATTTGGAAGCATGAGGAAGTAAGCCATACGCAAGAAGCAAAGCAATCATTAAATAAATTGTTTGATGGCATTCCCGTTTTTAGCACCCCGAAGCCAGTAAAACTTTTGAAAAGAATAATTGAAATTTCAACATCAAAAGATTCCGAAGACATTGTAATGGATTTTTTCTGTGGAAGCGGAGCAACAGCAGAATCGGTGTTTGAAAAGAATAAAGATGATGAAGGAAACAGGAAATTTGTTTTAGTTCAACTACCAGAATTATGCGAAGAAGAGACCGAAGCGTTTAAAATTGGTTACAAAACTATTGCAGATATTTCAAAAGAACGAATAAGGAGAGTCATTTGGAAAATAGAGAAAGAAAAAGCCGAAAATACTGATATGTTTAATAATGGGGAACAAGATTTAGGTTTCAAAGTTTTCAAACTCTCACCTTCCAATTTTAAGATTTGGAGAGGCAACGAAATCACAGAAGAAAATTTAGTAACTCAATTGGATGCCTTCACCAATCCTGTAAAAGAAGAAAGCGAAACTGATAATATGCTTTATGAGTTGATGCTGAAAGCAGGATTTTCGCTTACAGATAAAGTGGAAACAAAAGAAAATTTCTATTCAGTGAATGATGGCGAATTGATAATTGCCTTGGAAGAAATGAATCAGCAGCTAATTGATTCAATTATTGCAGCGCAACCAAAAAAAGTAATTACCCTTGACAATCTTTTTACAGGCAACGACCAGTTGAAAACAAACACGGTTTTGCAAATGAGGGATGCGGGGATTGATTTTAAAACTATTTGATTTATGGGACATTTTATTTCACAACAAGATGCGGATTTTTTCTTTGAAATGGGGAAATACCATAATGAAGAAAAGGAATATGACTTTCCAACTTCGGGAGTAAAATTGACGATTCCTTTTGTATCTGAGGATAAAAGAGAAAATTTCTTGTTTGATATTTACAGGGGTGCCATTAGCATAACCAAGATAACTTATCAAAACAGGGTGAGAAAAGCTTATATTCTAAGACGATTAGATATGGATGGTCCAACTCATGTAAATCCTGAAGCAGAGACCGTTCCTTTAGAAATCCTTGAACCTTTTAATGGAAAAGAAATACCTTGCCCGCATTTACATTTATATGTAGAAGGTTATGGAGAAAAATGGGCAATACCGGCAGATTTGATTATAAAAACAGAAGGAAAAGACATTTATGAGATGATGAATGATTTTTTTAGCTATTGCAATGTGATGCAATTTCCGAAAATCACCAAAACAATATTGATATGAAAGAACTTATTGACTCTTACGTTACGTGGTTGAGACAAAAAATAAACTACAAAGAAATAAATGGACACTTTGAGGTTACTACCCCATTTGTGAATCACATCAACGACCAAATTCAGTTCTATTTGAAACGGGATGACAGAGACCGTATTTTTATGACGGATGACGGTGATACGCTCAATAATCTTGAAATGGCAGGAGTTGATGTTTCGACACCCGCCAGACAAAAAGAATTGCAAACTATTTTAAACGGATTTGGGGTGATGTTAAAAGGCAATGAATTGATCACGATGGCTACTATTGCTACATTTCCTATGCGTAAACACAATTTTATTCAGGCGATGCTATCTGTTGATGATTTGTTTATCGTTGCTTCTCCAAAAGTCGAATCATTTTTCTTAGAAGATGTGACGAACTTTCTTCAACAAAATAATATTCGCTTTTCACCCAACATTATTTTGCAAGGGAAAAGTTCTTTCCAACACAAATTTGATTTTCTTATTCCTGCTTCTGACAAAGCCCCTGAAAGAATTATCAAAGCGGTATCAAGTCCGAAAAAGCAGAATATTATTGCCCATCTATTTGCTTTTGAAGATACCAAGTTAGCCCGCAATAACGAAGGAATAATGATATTAAATGATTTTGAAAAAGAAGTTGCCCCTGAAGTATTGCAGGCAATAGAAGAGTATGGCATAAATGATTTTTCTTGGAAGAATAGGGAGAAATGGTTAAATAATTTGGCTGCTTAAATGAAACTCTATTTTGACAGCCACAACTTTATAATGATTTTAAAAAAGTAAACAATGAATAGTATTGAATTAAAAGAACTAATCGGCAATGGCGAAACCAGTGCCGTTCAGTTTAAAGCCAATGTTAACAACGAACACAGCATTGCACAGGAGATGGTTGCTTTTGCTAATAGCAAAGGCGGAACAATACTTATTGGGATAGATGATAAAACATGGGAAATAAAGGGCTTGACGAGTGATGACCTTCGGCGGCTTGCCAATTTATTGGTTAATGCGGCAAATGAGCATGTGAAAAGTCCGATATTTATAGAAACAGAAACGGTGGATATAGAAGGGAAAAAAATTATGGTGGTTACCGTTCCTGAAGGAATTGATAAACCATATAAAGACAAAGATGGGGTCATATTTCTAAAGAATGGGGCAAATAAAAGAAAAGTAACAAATAATGAAGAAATATTGAGGTTGTTAAGCAAAGGGAAGAACCTTTATCCTGACGAAATTCCCATTCCACAGGCTACAATCAATGATATCAGCAAGGAAAAATTTGAATCTTATTTTTTAAAAGAGTTCAAAATGGACTACGAAAAATTGGGATTGAGTTATGAAGATGCTTTAAAAGCAAAAAGGGTATGGAAGGATGAGTTTATTACTTTAGGAGGTTTATTATTCTTTGGAAAAGAACCACAAAATTTTAAACCTGCATTTTGCATAAAAGCAGTTTCTTTTTATGGAAACAGCATTGGAGGAAACGAATATAGGGATAGCAGGGATTTAACCGGGAGCATTCCCGATTTATTTGAAGAAGGAATGGCTTTTTTTAAAAGGAATCTTCTTCATACGCAACAAGGGCAAAACTTTAACTCTCAAGGCAAATTGGAAATAGCGGAAGTGGCTTTGCAGGAACTATTGGAAAATGCTTTGATTCATCGAGATTATATCAAAAATGCTCCGATACGCTTGTTGGTATTTGATGATAGGGTAGAAATAATCAGCCCTGGTTGTTTACCCAATAGTCTTACTGTAGATAACTTAAAATATGGTAACCCAGTGGTGAGAAATAATTTAATGGTCAGCTATGCTATTCACACCTTGCCATACCGGGGGCTTGGCTCGGGTATAAAAAGGGCACTCGAAGCACAACCTGATATTGAATTTATTAATCAGGAACAAGGCGAACAGTTCATTGTAAAAATACCACGACCAGAAAAGAAATAAATGAAACTCCATTTTGACAGCAATCAATCCTACCAATGGGATGCATTAAAAGCAATTACCGACATTTTTGAAGGACAACCTTTGAGCAGTGGAGATTTTGAGTTTACGCAAAACACAGCAGGAGCATTGCTTTCTGAAAACGGTTTTGGAAATAATCTCACTTTGTCAGAAGAACAGATTTTGCAGAATGTAAAAAACATTCAGCAACGCAACGAAATAAATAACACAGTTGATGAATTGCAGGGAATGAATTTTTCCATTGAAATGGAAACAGGCACCGGAAAAACGTATGTGTATCTGCGAACAATTTACGAACTCAATAAATTGTATGACTTCAAAAAATTTGTTATCGTAGTTCCGTCAGTTGCCATTCGTGAAGGTGTTTTGAAAAACTTGCAAATTACACACGAACATTTCCAATCATTGTATGATAAAACAAGTATCAACTTTGATATTTACGACAGTAAAAAAGTTTCAAATCTACGTGGCTTTTCATCGGGCAATGCTATTCAGGTTTTAGTAATCAACATTGATTCGTTTGCGAAAGATGAAAACATCATCAACAAACCAAACGACAAACTTACAGGTAAAAAACCGATAGAGTTTATACAAAGCACAAAGCCGATTGTAATTGTTGACGAACCACAGAACATGGAAACAGAGATTCGTAAAAAAGCAATTCAAAATTTGGAACCGCTTTGTACTTTGCGTTATTCGGCAACACATACGAATTTGTATAACCTTATGTATTCTCTCAATCCAGTCAAAGCATACGATTTGGGTTTGGTAAAACAAATCGAAGTGGATAGTGTAATGAGTGAAAATGATTTCAATGATAGTTTCATTAAGTTGGAAAGTGTAAACCGAACAGGAAACAGCATCACTGCAAAAATAAAAATTGATACCACATCAACGGATGGTATAAAACGTAAATCAGTTACAGCAAACAAAAATAAATTGGACTTGTTTGAATTGAGTGGCAAGAATGAAAAATATGAAGGTCTGAAAATTTATGAAATAGATTTTGGTAATCAACAAATAGAACTAACCAACGGCATAGTGTTGGCAGTTGGCGAATCACAGGGAGGCATGAATGATGAAGTAATGCGTTTTATGATTCAGAAAACGGTTGAGGACCATTTGAAAAAAGAAAGAGATTACAAAGCCAAAGGAATAAAAGTGTTGACATTATTTTTCATTGACAAAGTGAAAAATTATCGTGAGTATGACGAAAGCGGAAATGCAATTGGAGGTAAGTTTGCAAAATGGTTTGAAGAAATTTATGAGGAAGAAATAAACAAACCTAAAAATAAAAATCTCATTTCGTATTCAGTAAATGAGATTCATAATGGATATTTTTCGCAAGACAACAAAGGCAGAGTGAAGGATTCAAAAAATGGAGAATCCGCAGACGATGAAGATACCTACAAACTCATCATGCAGGAGAAAGAAAAATTATTAGACATCAACACACCTCTTCGTTTCATCTTCAGCCATTCCGCTTTGCGCGAAGGTTGGGACAATCCGAATGTGTTTCAGATTTGCACATTGAACGAAACAAAATCAGAAATTAAAAAACGTCAAGAAATTGGTAGAGGGTTGCGTTTGTCAGTGAATCAAAAAGGAATAAGAATTTTTGACCAGAACATAAACCGCCTCACAGTTATTGCAAATGAGAGTTATGATGATTTTGCGAAAGCATTGCAAAAAGAAATTGAAGAAGATTGTGGCGTAAATTTCACAGGACGAATTAAGAATAAAAACCAGCGTGAAAAGTTACTTTACAGAAAAGGTTTTGAGGCAGACCCCAAATTTTTGCAGATATGGGAAAAGATAAAATTTCAAACAAAATATAGTGTAGCGTATCAAACAAGTGATTTGATAACGCTTGCAGCATTGGCGATGAAAGAAATGCCTGAAACAAAAAAACCAACGGTAAGAAGCACAAAAAATGCTGTGGTGATGGGAACAGAAGGTATAACAGGAAAATTATTGAGTGATACAGTTGCACCCGATTACGGCAAACAATTTGAAATTCCTGATATGCTTGCATACATACAAGGCAAAACGGAATTGACACGGACAACAATTTTAGACATCATAAAGAAGTCAAATAAAATTTCTGAGTTGCTTATCAATCCGCAAATGTTCATGGATAACACAACCCACACCATCAAAAATGTTCTATATTCGTTGATGATAGATGGAATTAAATATGAAAAAATCGGAAGTAATGTTTATGAAATGACTTTATTTGATGATAATGACTTTGAAATTTACATTGACCAATTCACTCACACAGTTTCAAATGCTGATAAAACAATTTACGAGAATTATATTCCACTTGATAGTAGTGTAGAAAGTCAGTTTGCAAAGGATTGTGAAAGCAGTGAGGACATTGAATTTTATTTCAAACTCCCCAATTGGTTCAAAATTCCTACACCCATTGGTAACTACAATCCCGATTGGGCAATTGTATTTAAGCAAGAGAAGAAAATTTATTTCGTAGCCGAAACAAAAGGTAAAGATGAAGAATTAAGACCAAGTGCTAAGATGAAAATTAAATGTGGAATTGCACATTTTGCACAATTTGATGATGTTGAGTTCAAAGGTCCAATTTCATCGGTTACTGATTTGAATAACTAAATCTCCCGTTAGGCGGCAGGCTCTGCCTCCGTCGCCTCTATCCCCCGTTGTTCTAAGTTTGCAACTTCGAACTTTATAAATAGTAGTTTGCAACTACGCTGCCCATTCGTCGCCAGCCTCTTCCTCCCTCGCTTCTATCCATTTAGGCTATGCCTAATAACATAACAATTCAGCATTTCAGCAATATAACAATTAAACAATTAAACCTCGTTACAGTCGCGTTATGCTGCGTTACAGTGTTTTGTCACTTTCTACCAATCCCTATAGACCACTTCACTTCTTAATCTTCCTCACAGAATCTATCACAGTACCATCCACCCATTTAATCACAGCCACAATTTCGTCTTCAAAGGCTATCTTTTCGGGCACACCGCAAATTGCTTCAGCTTCTGCTTTCAATTCTTGAATCGTTTTTATTGGCAAAGTTGAGTTCTTCATTTTCTCTATCAAGTCAGTTCGCAGCGGATTGATGGCGATGCCTCGTTCGGTTACAATCACGTCAATCAATTCGCCGGGTCCACAAATAGTGGTCACTTCATCAATCACCACGGGAATTCTGTCTCGAAACAAGGGAATCGGCAATATAGTACATTTCGAAAACAAACAATTCTGCCAACCGCCGATGCCATGCAAAAGCGTGCCATCAGAATGTGTTACCACGTTGGCGTTGAAATTCACATCCACTTCAGTAGCTCCTAAAATTGCCACGTCCACCATTGAAGAAAAATTACCTTTTCCATGATAATTATAACTAGTGAATGGGCTTGTGTTGATATGATGGGGATTTTCACGCATCGAGCGTACGCCTTCCAAATCAAAAGTTTGTCCGTCTAAAATATATTCCGTCAAACCCTCTTCGAGCATATTGACCAAATATTTATTGCTGCCGCCTCGTGCGAAGCGTGCTTTCATACCCCGTTCGCGCAAAATATCGGCAAAATAAACGCCGATGGAAAGAGCCGTTCCGCCAGCCCCTGCTTGAAACGAAAATCCATCGTGCAGAATACCTGCTTCATCGCAAAATTGAGCCGACATTTCGGCTAACAACAAACGGTCGGGACTTTTTGTGATTTCAGTTGTTCCCGAAACTATCTTTTCCGGTATCCCGATTTTATCCATCACCACCACATAATCCACATAATTGCCATGAATTTGCCATGGAATACATGGGAAAGGAACGATATTGTCTGTTACCACAACCACGGTATCGGCATATTGAGAATCAGCAAGCGCAAAACCCAATAGACCACATGCTGCAGGACCTCTGTCACCAGTGGCATTGCCAAAAGCATCTGCCGTGGGAGCCGCAATAACGGCTATGTCTATATGCACATCCCCATCTTGCACCGCCTGATATCTGCCGCCATGAGAGCGAAGCACACCCAGTCCGGTCATTTTTCCTTCGGAGGTAAACCTACCTAAGGAGCCGTTCATACTACCCTCAATATGGTGAATGGTGCCATCTTCCAAATATTTTACCAAAGGAGAATGACATTCAAACGAGGCGGAAGGAAACCACATCAAATCTTTCACACCCAATTCGTTTGCAATATCGAAAATTTGTTCAGCAATCAAATCGCCATTGCGAAAATGATGATGTGTGGAAATCGTCATACCATCTTTCAGCCCTGCACGAATCAACGCTTCTTTCAATGTTGGAAGTGTTTTGTTTCCATCAGCAGGATAATCAGCACAACTCACTATGGGCGGTGCATACTTTCTGCCTGTAGGCTTGTATTTTCCAACACCTAGATATTCCACTGCTTCTTTTCCGTTGATTTCAGTGGGAACGATGCGCCCCAACACATTTTTAACTAGTTTGTCATATTTTTTCATTGTCTTCTTCTCTCCAATTTTTTGAAATTTTACCTAAAGAAACAGCCACTTCAATAGTTTTTTCTGCTCGCTTCACCACAGGTGCGTCTATCATTTTTGTCCCTAAAGAAACCACGCCTAAACCCTTTTCTTTTGCTTCAATAAAGGCTTTCACAATTTTCTTCGCTTTTTCGATTTCGGAAGCATCTGGTGCAAAATTATCATGAACCACTCTGATTTGACGTGGATGAATGCAGCCCATACCATCAAAACCAAGTGCTTTTGATTTTAATACATTTTGTTTCAAACCTTCCATGTCGGCAACATCCGAAAAAACTGAATCAATTGCTTGGATTCCTGCTGCACGACAGGCATTAACGATGGTGCTTCGTGCAAAAAATGATTCGGTAGCTTCGGCTGTTCGTTTTATTCCTATGTCGGCGGTGTAATCTTCCAAACCTATTGCCATTGCCACAACGTTTTCTGCTGCTGAGGCTATTTCCATGGCATTCATCACACCAAGTGCACTTTCAATGATCGGCATCAACCATATACTATTATATAAGGTATAACGTGCATTAATTTCTTCTATCTTTTTATTCACTAAATGAATTTGCGCTGCCTTTTCGCATTTAGGGATGAGAATAAGATTTACATTATGCGGTACTATGAACTCCAAATCGTCCAATCCTCTTGGAACCTGATTAATTCGAACCATGCGTTCGCAACCATAAAAGTCCAAGTTTCGAAGTGCGTTGCGCACCACGAAACTTGCTTCATATTTTTTATCTGGTGCCACGGCATCTTCCAAATCAAGAATAATTCCATCGGGGGTATGAATTCCTGCATTAATCATCAAACTACTGCTATTACCTGGTAAATATAGTCGGGAATACCGGTTCTGTTCTTTAGTTGTTTGATAATTATTCTGAGGCAACATTGGTAGCAAGAAATTTTTATCGGTTTCTACCAAAAGTTTAATGGCAGCTTCCATGCGCGCTGCAATTAAAAATGGTAAAGCACCTGAATCCTCAAATGCCACTTTTGCATGTTTGATTCCAAAAAAGTTCAACACTTCTTCGATGAGCAAAAGAATACTTTTGCCATATAAGGCTTTCACTTTGCTCACAAGCTCTATTTGAATGCCTCCATCTTCAGTGATTTCAAGCGAAACAAAACAATCGGAACGAACGCCTTTACCTTTGTTTCCAATACTTACAGTCTTATTTAATTTCATTTTGTACAGATTTAATGAAGGTGCAAAATTACTAAAACATTAATAAAATAAAAGATTGTTATGAAAATAATTTTTATGGTACGCTTTTTGAACAATATTTGTCTAAACAATAAAATCATGAAAACACCAAACCTAAAATTAGTGATAGTAACCTTATTTGTATTACTATCTTCACTAAAAAGCAACGCGCAATATTCTGAAGAAGAGATTGCCAAGAAAGGATATACCACTGATGCAATTATAAATATCATTATTGATCACTTACCTACAGGTTGGAGATTTACTGATACAAACAATTGCTTAATTTTTCAACGAACTGATTCAATATTGGAATTAACCGAAAATACCTTGAATGTTCCTTTTGAAAAGAAAGAAGATAAAATTAAACGGATACAAGCGTATGGAAAGAAAGCAGTTTCAAAAATTGTGCTTCGATATGAAACTAAATGGGATTTCCTGAAAGTTCAGGAAGTTTCAACAAACAATTCATCTGTGTATAATGAATTACGTTTTTTGTCAAAAAAATATAAGATTGTAGATTTAAAAGACGCTAAACTTAGCACTAAAGAAAGCACTGTCTATACTCCAAAAAATGATGCTGACGCAAAAAAGATTGCAAATTACTATACTGAAAAGAAAATTATTGAAGAAAAAATTATTAAATCGCCCGACCTGAGTTCACAAAACTATAGTTTGTTTATTGTTTCAATCAGCGGCTGTAATGATGAAAACCATTTAGTATTTCCTGATGAAGCTTCAGTGGAAGTTTATTCACTCATGACTTTATGCCGAGAGATATTCGGAAAATAAAAAAAAGGGCTGAAATTCAGCCCTTTTCTTTAAAAATTTGATAAGGATCAACCTTTTCCTTTAGGAGCGTTTTTTGTTGTTTTCGTACCACCAGTAGTAGGTTTTGTGCCTTTTGTTCCTTTTGCACCTTTTTTAGCTGCTGCTGCTGCAATAGAATCTTCTTTTGCCTTTGCTGCTACTGCTGCTGCTTCTTCTGCTGCTTTTGTTGCTGCTACAATAGAATCCTGAGTAGCTTGTGCTTTTTGAGCTAAAGCAATAGAATCTTGTTTTGCTTTTTCTTTAGCTGCTTTTTCTTCTGCGCTTGGTCCGCAAGCTACAAGAGCCACCATACCAGCGATAACTAATACACTAAATAATTTTTTCATTTTTTTTCAAAGTTTTTGGTTATTAATAGTTGGCAAAAGTAATCAAAAAAAAAGATAATACAATAAAAAAATGTTTTTTTTTTCAACAAGTAATGAACTTTGTTACTTAAAAAAATAAAAGAGCCAAATTTTACTGTAATAGGTAAATAAAAAAAGGCGGATAATTCCGCCTTTCTTTATGATAATGCAAATCAATTATTTTTTAGCTTTTTTTGCGCCAGTCGTTTTTGCACCACCTTTAGGTGCTTTTTTAGCTGCTGCGGCGGCAATTGAATCTTCTTTTGCTTTAAAAGCTGATGCTGCTGCTTCTTCTTGAGCTTTTGCTACTGCTGCAAGAGAATCTTGAGTTGCTTGTTGTTTTGCTGCTAAAGCAATTGAATCTTGTTTTGCTTTTTCTTTAGCTGCTTTTTCTTCTGCGCTTGGTCCGCAAGCTACAAGAGCCACCATACCAGCGATAACT
>CAIWVT010000449.1 GCA_903916135.1 uncultured bacterium | reverse complement strand
TGCTTTTTGAGCAATATCCTGAATTGAATTATGACCATTAATATGTTTGAATATTTCAAATTGATTAGCATTGATCAATCGAACACCATTAGAAAACAAAGGATTGACAATAACATAAAATTCATCTTCTATTCTCTTAATAATAACATTTGGATTTAAATAAGGTATGTCCATAAAAACGAATTAACGGCAGTCACACGCGCATGCACCACAATCCGAAATAAGATAAAGAGATTCACTATGCGTTCCAATATCTCTGGGGGAATCTCCACAATCATAAGAAGTCTGTACTTCAGATATTAACAATATATCATCATTAAAATCTAAACTATAAATTGTTTCCATTTTTTAGGTGTTTTTTGTTTCTAAAACTAACTTATTATACTGATCTTCACTTAGGAATGCCTTTTCTTTAAGCGTAATTAATCTCGGAGGCTGCCAATTAATTTTATATTGTAAACCAACGATTGGGTTTTCAACTTTCAACCGTAAATTATTAAAATGACTACTTTGAGAATCAACAAAAGAATCCCTCAAACGTTTTATCTCTTCGTGAACAACACTATCCGATTTTGTAATTACAGCGAAATTGGCCTTATTTACAATATAGTTAGCAGGAAAAGATATTGATATATTTAATATTTTTATGCCAAGCATATCTATTGTTCGGGTGGTCGATAAATATTCAATGGGAGAAAATATTTTCTTTTTGCCATAAAAATCCATTTCTTCCTTTGATAAAAACTGGTATTCCGGGTAATCAAGAATAATTGTATACTCTACAATATCATTTTGCTTAAGATTCATGTTCTCAAACTCAACTCTCATGATATGTTCAAATCGAGTTGATGTTACACAATTCAGATTCAACTTATAACTTCCGCTTTGATCATTTTTTAATCTTTTTTTCATGTTATAAAATGCATCGGGTTTGTATTCCCAAAAACCGCTGTTGTATTTAGTTTCTATAAATGATATTTCCTTTTTGCATCCTTTAACTTTAAAATATAGCTCACAACTAACATCGAAACAAGTACATTCCTGATTCAATGTGTATTTTTTATCCATCGACGTTTCTAAAATTATATATGAAGAAACATCTTCGATTGTTAAATGCAATGGTATCACATTATGTTCTGTTAGTTCTTTAATTTGATTTGACATTTTTGTTTTCTCAATTTCAAAATTCCTAATATAAATATTGATTTGAAATTTTACTAATCTGAAGAATAAAATCATAATGAAAATAAATAGTGTTGTCAATATTAGAATCAACAACCATTTAAATGATATAAATTTTTCTTCATTGGGTAAATTCTGATCATTAAAAAACATTATTATGTAAGGAATTATGCCACCGCATAAGGATGCTATGAAAGTCCACAATAGTTTAACAGTTTTAGTAAGCTCCTCTTTCAGAAATTCAGAAAAGTAATCATGCATATATCTGTGTTTTGAGTAAAGCCTTTAAATATGAATGAAATCGCATATGTAATTGATTAACTACATTTTATATTATTGTGTTTAACGGCTATTTTTATCTACGAAAGCGTAGAACACTCTATCGCAATTTGATTTTAACCTCCTTTAGGATGTGATCCTTGGAGAACATAAGACAAATATGAAAACTTGTCAAATGAATATTTAAATCTTTTGCCAGCAATTATTTTAAATGATTTATATTTAGATTAATTATCGTTAGTATTGTGTTT
>CAIWVT010000448.1 GCA_903916135.1 uncultured bacterium | reverse complement strand
CCTACCAATGGCAAAACACAACTGTTTCAGGGTGTGCAAGCGGTTGGGCAGCTATTACGGGAGCTACAGCTTCCACCTATCAAGCTCCAGCATTAACGGCTACTACTTGTTACCGGAGAAATGTAACTTCCGGTAGTTGTGGTACAGTGAGTTCGTCTGCAATAACTGTAACCGTTTATGCCAATTTAATGGCAGGGGGCGTAGGCAGCAGCCAGACAATCTGTTACAATACAAATCCTGCATCATTTACACAAACGGCTGCACCGACAGGAGGCACCGGCACCTATACTTACCTGTGGCAACAACAACCCGGATGCACAGGAGGCTGGTCGGATATTTCCGGCGCAACAGCTTCTACATATAATCATACTGGAAATTTAACTCAAAATACTTGTTTCAGACGCATTGAAATAAGCGCTTGCGACACCGCCTATTCAAACGTAGCTGATAGCAGACTGGCAGGTTACTGGAAATTTGATGGCGATTTTAATGATTATTCGGGCCATAATATAAATGGTACAGGTACAAACACATCATGGACATCAGACAGGTACAATAACTCAAACAGTGCTTTGGTATTTGACGGCAGCGCCTATGTTAGTTTAAATAATCCGCAGAACCTTCTTACAGATTTGTCGAAGTTCACTATTTCAGCATGGATAAAAACAACAGCTAACTCCTATCAGGGGAGAATTGTTACATTACATTATGGGTCATCAGGGGGTTCAAGTATTTCGATTATGGAACGCAGCGGTAAATTCGATTTTTATCTGAGAGGGGAAAACAGTTATTATTCGACAGGTGTTTCAATAAATAACAATCAATGGCACTTAGTTGTTTTGAGTTATGATGGCAGCACCTATAAGGCATTTGTAGATGGTTCCCTTGTTTACTCTGTAGCCTCAGCCAATTACTCAACGCTGGGGTCGTACAACAGAAATATTGGTACCGTTGATGGCACATCCACATATAATTTTAACGGCACTATTGACGAGGTGCAGATTTACAATATTTCACTGACAGCAGATGAAATTGCCTCTTTATACAATGCCACAAACAATAAGATTAAAGTAACAATCAATTCATTACCAACTGCCGAAGCAGGAAACAATGACACAATAAATGCCGGTGATAGCATTCAAATTGGCAGTAGTCCTGTAGGTGGTTATACCTATTTGTGGAGTCCGGCAACAGGTTTGAGTAGTACAACTGTTGCAAATCCTTGGGCAAAACCTTTGCAAAACACAACTTATCATTTAACTGTTACAAATACAAATAATTGCACTAAAAACGATAGTGTTAAAGTAAATATTTTTGGATTAAGTTGTGAAAATTCTGAGATAATTTTTTCCGATACTATTTGTAACCAAGAATCGTATTTAATGGTAGGTTTGCAAAAATGGTTTAAGTTTATTTCCTATTCTACTGATATTACTATAAAACTTTTCCCTTCTTCCAAAATTCCACAAGCACAAGTTTCAGAATTATATCTATATGATGGTACTTGCAATAGTTTGAATATTATTGGACAAAGCAATACCAATGAAATTCACGCTAATAATTTAACAATTGGCAATTTGTATTATATAAATGTAGAAAATGGTATATTAAATACAGGTTATTTTGATTTATGTGTATTTAAAACACCTGAACCGGGAGCTCTTATTAGTATTGATACTTCCAAATTATGCGTAGGTAATCTTGTAACATTTTCAAGCTATGGATCTTATATAGGTGATAATGGGTACATTGGAGACCTGTATTTTCAATGGAACTTTAATGGGTTTGGTGGTGCAACCATTATGACTAAATACAATCCAAACCAGTATGATCAAATTCAATTAACCCCAACAACACCTGGCACTTATACAATTACCCTTTGTATGTACGATTTTAATTCAGGTCTCCTTTACGGAAGTTGCGACGATATTACCATTATTGTAAAAGATGTTCCTCAAGTAAGCTTCACATACAACTCAACATCTTGTGATTCTTATTGTTTCACTGGACAAGCAACAGATGTTACATATGGCGGAGTAGGAGCAATACCTTTCCCATTATCATGGGATTTTGGTGACGGTAGTGGTGTTGCTTATTCAAACCCCGGAGGTACTGTTTGTTATACTTATTCAATACCAGGAACATATACGGTTACATTAAGTACATGGAACGATTGCGGACCAGCTAGCACTTCTCAAAATATTATTGTTGGATCACTCTGTGATTGTCCTGCCACTCAAATTACAAATTTAAATGGACTGAGTTCTGGAATACCCTATGAAGGCTAAATCTTTTTTTGAGGTGCTGCGTATAAAAACGGTTAATAAATTTCAATAAAAAAGAGATGAAAATAAGTAGCATAAATGATTTAGTAGCACCCAAAGAAATATTTGATTTTTTCGATTTAGTAGAAGTTTTTGAAGGAGCAAATACGTATGAAATATATTTTGAAGAGAAGCAGGATTTAATTCCCAAAGAGCTTCAAGGTCAAGAAACGGTATTAGATGGGTTTTGTAATCCCTTGTCATTGTTAAGTTTTCCAATGAAAGGAAAAACGACTTATCTGGTAATAAAAAGGCGAAGATGGAAGCCAAAAGGAGACGGAAAGCATTATAGCAATGAGTATTATTTTAATCATCCAGAGATAAAAGCGACAAAAGAATTCTCTGTTTTTTTAAAAGAAGTACATGGACACACACCTGACGAATATCTCCGTCTTTGCGGAGATCATGGGGATTGATGGCAAGACGCTTCATAAATGGTATAAAGAAATACTAAGTGGTTTTAATCCTGATGGCAAGAAAATAATTCATTCACATGACGTTGTAGTCAAAACAGGTGGAAGTTTAACAGTTTTAGAAGTGCCTATTGTTTGTCCTGCTAATATTGAAGAGCACATGGGCATAGATGAAAAGAAAATAGGTGAAGATTTTTATACAATAATGAGCAATCGAAAAACAGGGAAGATCGCTTTTTGTGCATCAACAACAAAATATAGTGATTTACAGCAAGCAATGAAGCCATTGTTACCCTACATGGAAAAGGTGCGAACAATAACCAGAGACATGGCTGGTAGCTATGCTAAACTTTGTACTGAACTTATTCCTAATGCCACTCAAATTGCAGATAAATTTCATGTGATAAGTAACCTTATGGAAGCTCAACAATCAGTTAGAATAAGATACCGTCAAAAAGCTCTTGAAGAGAGAAGAAAAGAACTTCAATTATATAAAGAACAAGAAAAGTTACGTATGGAAGAATGTGAGCGTGAAGGGAAAAACTTTACTCCAAAGAAATTTTATTACCATGAGCCAACTTTTTCTAATGGTGATACAGTTAGAGAACTTCTTGCAAGAAGCCATTTTTTGTTGTATAAGTTCCCTCATCAATGGAGTGTTAAACAAACTATTAGAGCAAAAATATTGTTTGAAAATTACCCTGAAATTCAAAAAGTGTATGCCTTGTCTTGTCAATTTAGAAAGTGGTATGCTAGAGAGAATATTGGCAAACACTCACTTCAAATTGAAAAAGAACTTTTTCAGTGGTATGAAGATGTTGATGATGCTAATATAGAAGAAATGATGAACTTTAAATCATTGGTTGAATCTCATGAAGATGTTATAATTAATTACTTTCAAAATGGAGATACAAATGCGATGGCTGAGAACCTAAATGGCAGAATAAATAAGCTTATAACTAATAATTATGGCGTTAGAAACATCGATTTCTTTTTCTTTAGAATGAAAAACTTCTTTACGTAGCACCTCAAAAAAAGAAAATGCCTACATCAATATAATTTTTAAAAATAAAAGAAAAAGCCAGACTTGTTAACGTTCGGCTTTTTCTATTTATTAGAAAACTATTTTTAGCTTTTAACCAGAATGTTAGAGTTTAGTTCAGAATGTTCGAATTCAAGGCTTTCGAAGTCTTGAAAATCAAGGAGTCCCGACTGTAAACGTCGGGATGACTGTTTTCAAGACAAGAATAACGAAGAAGTCGGATATTCTGGACAAACTCTATTTCACAATCATTTTATATGTTACAGCACTACTATTTGTTTTTACAGTATAAAAATAAATACCAGACTTCATGTTGTCAGCATTTAATGTTATGGTATGTGTGCCTGCTGTAAGTTGATTTGATGTGCTTTTAATAGTTTGTCCTAACATATTGGTAACATCAATAACAACAGAAGTTGGTTTATTTAATGTTATATCTATAGTTGTAGAGCCATTGAATGGGTTAGGATAGTTTTGAGAAACTGAAATATTATTTTGTGAAATATTATTTATTGTATGCGTAACCAAATCATTACTTATTTTAACAAAGCTTGTTCTTGTCAATTGTTGTACATGAGGG
>CAIWVT010000447.1 GCA_903916135.1 uncultured bacterium | reverse complement strand
CGTCAGCACTTCCAATGGTGCTCGAAACAAAAGTGATTTGTTTGTGTGATTCAACATCAAAAAAATCAGCACTTTTCAAATGTTCATCACGTTTGGCATCACCCGTATCTATGGACGATGCATCTATCCACAAATCAATTTCGGCGGTCGTAAAATCTTTTTCCTCTGTATAGATACTGGCGTCGAAAGTTTTGAATTTACCCTTCACGTGCGCAATCATTAAATGCCTTATTTTGAAGGCAATTTCGCTGTGCGTTTGGTCAATTGACCATTTTGATTTTGTTTTTGTTTCCATAATTTTTTTTTTTGATTTGTTGTTATATGATTTATTTTACCTTCGGATTTTCTTTTTTTAAAGAATAAGTTGCTATGTACTACTGATTTTAAAACCTTAAAATCATATTACCTCACTCAAATGTTTATAATTGGATGAGATAATTTTAAACACCTCGTCCATTCTGCCACTCAGCATCATTTTACCCATGTAGAGTGCCATGCCTTTCATCTGGTCAAATTCCAGTTTGGGTGGCATAGCCAATGCATTCGGGTCAGTTTGGATAGTAATCAATATTGGACCTTCTTGAAGAAAAGCCTTTTCCAATTCTGATTTAACATCATTGGGATCTGTAATAGTAATACCCGGCATTCCCATAGCCTCTGCTAATTTTGTAAAGTCAGGATTTAGCATTTCGGTTTCCAAATCGGGAATCCCGGCTACTTCCATTTCCAATTTCACCATTCCAAGTGTACGGTTATTAAAAACAATAATCTTTATGGGTAATTGATATTGAACAATAGTCATCAAATCACCCATCAACATAGAAATTCCTCCATCGCCACAGAAAGCAACCACCTGTTTCTCGGGACATGCAAGCGCAGCACCAATAGCCTGAGGCATTGCATTTGCCATTGAACCATGATTGAACGACCCAAGCATCTTTCGTTGTCCTGTCGCATCAATATAGCGGGCAGCCCAAACACAGCACATGCCGGTATCCACTGTAAATATAGCGTCTTTAGCCGCAAGTTCGTTAATTACAGAGGCAACAAATTCAGGATGAATAGCATTTGGCTTTCCGGTATCCTCAACATAATTCTGTAAATTCTTTTTCACTTCTTTATAAAACTCCAATTGAATACCGAGGAACTTTTCATCATCCTTCAGTTCTATCAAGGGAATAAGCACCTGCAAAGTATCTTTCACATCACCACAAAGCCCCAGTTCAAGTTTGGCTCTGCGTCCTAAGTTTTCGGGTTTAATGTCAATCTGAACGATTTTATTTTCAACGGGCATGAAAGCTGTATATGGAAAATCTGTTCCTAATAAAACAAGCACTTCACACTCATGCATGCTATGATAAGCTGATGGAATCCCCAGCAAGCCCGTGAGACCTACTTCGTAAGGATTATCATATTGTATAGCCATCTTTCCTTTATACGTATAAGCCACGGGAGCCTTGAGCTTTTCTGCAAGTTTAATTATTTCATCATGAGCCTCCGCAGCGCCCAAACCGCAGAAGATAGTAACTTTTTTATGCGAGTTTAACAGTGCTGCCAATTGCAACAGCTCATCTTCCGATGGTCTGATGACAGGTTTGTTCCTGAAAATCATAGTAGTTGTTTCTGTTGCGACTGCAGGAAGGTTTGAAATATCCCCGGGTAATCCAAGCACAGCCACTCCATTTTTATGCAATGCATTTTGAAGGGCAGCCTGCAGCATACGTGGCAATTGCGCAGGAGTAGTTGCCACCTGATTGTAGCAACTGCAGTCGTCAAAAAGTCTGATGGTGTTTGTTTCCTGAAAAAACCCTGTTCCAAATTCTTTAGTAGGAATGGTAGAAGCAATTGCCAATACGGAAGCCGAAGAACGGTGTGCATCATACAAGCCATTTATCAGGTGCACATGTCCCGGACCACAACTACCTGCACAACAAGCCAAGCCATTCAACTGAGCCTCCGCTCCGGCGGCAAATGCAGCAGTTTCTTCGTGGCGTACATGTATCCATTTGATTTTTCCATTACGATGCACGGCTGCATTTAAATGATTTAGACTATCGCCCGTTAATGCATATATCCTTTGGATGCCGGCATCCACTAACATGTCAACCAATTGGTCAGATACATTTTTACTCATAAGTTTGCTTGGAAAGGAATCACTTTACGCCCACTGTTTTTATAGCTTTTTCATATCTAATGGCAACTTCGTCCCAGTTAATGAGGTTCCAGAATGCATCAATATAATCGGCTCTTTTGTTCTGATATTTCAAATAATAAGCATGTTCCCACACATCAATTGTAAGTAAGGGTATTCCCTTTTTTTCAGCAATATCCATCAAAGGGTTATCCTGATTTGGCGTAGAACAAATAAACAACTTGCCTTTATCGTCCATGCATAGCCATGCCCAGCCGCTGCCGAACCTTGTTTTACCTGCTTCTGAAAATTGTTTTTTAAACTCGTCAAACGAAGTAAATGACTTAGTAATAGCTTCTGCCAATTTACCGATGGGTAGTCCACCTCCGTGTGCTTTCATACTTTCCCAATAAAATGTATGATTGAAATAACCACCACTGTTGTTGCGCACTGCGGCGGGATATTTACTGATGCTTTTGAAAATATCCAAAATATCCATAGTTTCCATCGGAGTATCTTTAATAGCATTGATGAAATTGTCAAAATACGCTTTATGATGTTTGCTGTAATGGATTTCCACAGTTAGCTTATCAATGAAAGGTTCAAGTGCATCGTAGGCATAAGGCAAGGCTTTAAATTCGAATGTTTTTGTTGTGTTCATAATTGTTCTATTTTTAGATTGATTGATTGTTTGATTGTTCGTTATATCTTGTGCTTTTGCCAAAAATGAACTCTGCATCACAAGAAATCCTACTATAATTAATGGT
>CAIWVT010000446.1 GCA_903916135.1 uncultured bacterium | reverse complement strand
CTCAGCATCGGCATTGATATCACCAAGGAGATGATTCCTGTGGTTCCCGCGGCGCATTATATCTGCGGAGGTATCAAAATTGATGAACATGGGCGCAGTTCTATTCAAAATTTATATGCCACAGGCGAATGTGCTTGCACGGGTTTGCACGGAGCCAACCGATTGGCTTCAAACTCTTTGTTGGAGTCTATTGTCTTTTCGCATCGTGCCGCTTTAGATTCCAAAGGTAAGGTGCGCAGCGTGGAACATCATCAGGCAATACCCGATTGGAACTCGGAAGGCACCGTGCTGAACGAAGAAATGATTCTGATTACGCAGACCACCAAAGAACTTCGCGAAATCATGAGCAATTATGTCGGCATTGTTCGCTCCAATCTCCGTTTGAAACGCGCTATGGATCGCCTCGAAATCCTCTATCGCGAAACCGAAGACCTCTACGACAAGAGTATCCTTACGGTGAAGATTTGCGAGCTTCGCAATATGATTAACGTTGCCTATCTCATCATCAAAATGGCAACACAACGCAAAGAAAGCCGCGGATTGCACTTTTCTCTCGATTATCCCGATTTGATAAAATAAACATAGTTTAAAAGACACTTAAACACGAAGATATTTAAACACGAAGGCACTAAGACACAAAGGCACGAAGACACGAAGACACGAAGACACAATGGCACTAAGACACTAAGAAACACTAAGGATATTAAAATTGTTTATTCATATAAACAATGCTTTGTGACCCTTTGTGTCTTTGTGCCTTTGTGGTTATCTTTCCTTGGTGGTTTTCAACGGGGGATGGGCAAACTTAAATCTTGTAACTTAAAACTTAAAACTAAAAAACATGGCATTAATTAAAAAAGTAAAAGGCATAGAACCCCAATGGGGAAACAACTGTTTTTTTGCCGAAAACGCAACCCTAACGGGTGATATTATTATGGGCGACGACTGCAGCGTGTGGTTTAATGCCGTTGTGCGCGGCGATGTCCACAGCATTCGCATCGGCAACAGAGTGAATGTGCAAGATGGCGCCATATTGCATTGCACCTATCAAAAAGCTCCCTTAACTATTGGCAACAATGTTTCTATTGCTCACGGCGCTATCGTGCATGGATGCACCATCCACGACAATGTGTTGGTGGGTATGGGAGCCATCATCATGGATGGGGTGGTGGTCGAAAGCAACTGCATCATCGCTGCAGGCGCTGTGGTTTTAGAAAACACCCACGTGGAATCAGGCAGCGTTTATGCAGGCATGCCTGCCAAAAAGATTAAAAGTATTGACAAAGCCCTGCTCGAAGGACAAGTAAATCGTATTGCAAGCAGTTATATGATGTATGCAAGTTGGTATGAATGATACTTTGCTTTAGTCATCAGATGACTCCAAGTCATCAGATGACTATCCAACCCCGAAATAAAATATGCAAAACAAAAAACCTTCTTCCCCTCTTCCTAAACCTTAATAGAAAAGCTAAACCTCCACAGAAACCAACCTTATTACCTTCTTTCACAATCAACGTTTTTTTTGATAGAATTTAATAAGCTAATAAGGTCAGGGTGTTGTTATGTCATTCAGTTCTACTAAGTCCTTACGATTTTCGAACCGAACCTCAAAATAGATAACTTTGCAGGCAAAATCGCAATCTTTGCAAAGACCAGTTAAACCATGGAAAAAATATTCCTTTACTAAGTTTGGTTTGGGGTGCTTATTGGAATTTCAAATGGATGCTCTTAGAGACACCGTATAGTAGATCAATTTTCATTTTTTAGCACCTCGTTTAGATTGCCATAAAACT
>CAIWVT010000445.1 GCA_903916135.1 uncultured bacterium | reverse complement strand
ACTTTTCAATCCAATATAATCTGTGATTCCACTGTAAAATCCATATATGCCACCTGATATAGCATTTGAAGCACTGAGGATGGATGACTGTTGATAATAGCTGTTTTGATAAATGATAAGAAATGCAAAAAACTCCAGTAAAATGAACAGGAAGAAATTATAATACTTCAGTAAGAATTGAATTAGAGGGCGCATAATATTACTATTTTTCAGCTACTCTTTTTTTCGCTGATAATCCCTGCAAAATTAATCAAAAAAATATTATTTAATAAGGAATGGAAACTTATCAAAATTCTTCAAAGCAATTGCAGTGCCTCTGGCAACGGCTTTGAGAGGGTCTTCAGCAATATGCACAACGAGTTTGGTTTTTAGATGCAAGCGTTTATCCAACCCGCGCAATAAAGCTCCGCCTCCAGCCAGATAAATTCCGGTACGATAAATATCGGCAGAAAGTTCAGGGGGCGTCATTTCCAATGCGTTCAGAACGGCTGTTTCTATTTTTACTATAGATTTGTCGAGACAATGAGCAATTTCGGCATAATTCACCAAGATTTCTTTCGGAATACCCGTGAGCATGTCTCTCCCATGAACTGCAAAATCAGGAGGTGGGTTGTCAATATCCGGCAAGGCAGCACCTACTTCAATTTTTATACGTTCTGCGGTGCGTTCACCTATATTAATATTGTGTTGCTTGCGCATATATTCTTCAATGTCGGCATTGAAGTCATCTCCTGCTATACGAATAGATTTATTATTTACGATGCCGCCTAAAGCAATAACTGCGATTTCGCTTGTACCTCCACCGATATCAATTACCATATTCCCATTTGGTTCAAGCACATCAATACCAATACCAATGGCAGCAGCCATAGGCTCGTGAATCAAACGGACTTCTTTCGCGCCAGCTTGTTCTGCCGAGTCGCGAACAGCACGTTCTTCCACTTCTGTTATACCGGATGGAATACTGATGACCATTTTCAAAGCAGGTGGAAACAATTGCCTCTTTGAATTAATCATTCTTATAAATGCTTTAATCATGATTTCGGCAGAGTGAAAATCAGCAATGACACCATCGCGTAGTGGACGAATCGTTCTGATGTATTGATGTGTTTTTCCATGCATCATCATGGCTTTTTTGCCGACGGCTTCGGTTTTCCCTGTGATAAGGTTGATGGCAATAATGGAAGGTTCCTCAACTACTATTTTATCGTTATGAATAATTATAGTGTTGGCGGTTCCAAGGTCAATCGCAATTTCTTTTGTAAATAGTGACAAGAATCCCATGCTGATTTTATTTATTAGTGTTTAAAATGTCTAATTCCGGTTAATACCATTGAAACCCCGTTTTGGTTACAAAAATCAATGGATTTTTTATCATTTATTGAGCCGCCAGGTTGAATGACAGCTTTGATGCCTTCTTGATATGCAATCTCAACACAATCAGGAAAAGGGAAGAAAGCATCGGATGCCATCACGGCATTGTTCAAATCTTTGCCGAATTCTTTCGCTTTGCCTATGGCTTGTTTGAGTGCATCCACACGTGAAGTTTGTCCTGTGCCATTCCCTAAAAGTTGAAGGTTCTTTGCAAGCACAATAGTATTCGATTTCGTATGCTTTGCAATTTTGTTTGCAAATAACAAATCTTCTACCGTTTGTGCATCGGGCAAGGTTAGTGAGACAACATGAAGGTCTTCGGGTTTTTCAATTATAATATCTTTATCTTGTTTAATAACTCCGTTGAGTAAAGATTTAAACTGTATGGCGGGGAATCTAAATAGCTTTTGCTTTAATATGATTCGATTTTTCTTTTGGCAAAGAATTTCTAAAGCCTGAACGTCATAATCTGGAGCAATGATAACTTCAAAGAATAAGTTGTTGATTTCAGTTGCGGTTTCCACATCCAACGATCTATTGGTTACTAACACACCACCAAAAGCAGAAACAGGATCGCCTGTTAGAGCATCTTTCCATGTGTCAATGAGTTTTTCGCGGCTTGCTATTCCACAAGCGTTTGTATGTTTTAGTATTGCAAAAGTGGTGTCAGAAAAATCGGCAATAAGATTTACGGCAGCTTCGATATCCACAAGATTGTTGTAGGAAATGCTTTTGCCGTTTAGTTGTTCAAATACTTCATCAAGATTCCCAAAGAAGACTCCTTGTTGATGGGGGTTTTCGCCATAACGCAGCCAGATGTTCGTATCGTAACTTTGTTTAAAGGTCGGAATCTGTTTTACAGAATTAAAATAATTGAATATTGCGGTATCATAGCCTGAAGAAACATTGAAGGCATGAGCAGCAAAATACTTTCTATCTTCTAAATCGGTGCATCCATTCTTTTCTTTCAATAGATTCGCTAATGCTGCATAGTGTTTAGCCGAGGGGACTATCACCACATCGTTAAAGTTTTTGGCAGCGGCTCTTATTAGTGAAATACCTCCGATGTCAATCTTTTCAATGATGTCTTCATCGGGTGCACCTGAGGCAAGGGTTTGTTCGAAAGGATATAAGTCAACAATCACCAAATCAATTGGCGGAATATCGAATTCTTGGGCTTGTTGTTGGTCATCAGAATTGTCGCGGCGATATAAGATACCACCAAAGATTTTAGGGTGTAATGTCTTTACTCTTCCACCAAAAATGGAAGGGAAAGAGGTCAATGATTCCACAGCAATAGCATCTACACCAAGACTTTTAATGTAGTCGAGGGTACCGCCTGTTGAGTATATTTGAATGTTCAGTTTCCGAAGTTCTGCAATGATTTCGTCAAGACCGTTTTTGTGAAAAACCGATATCAAAGCACTGCTAATCTTTTTCATGTATCTCTTTGTAAAAAAATTTGTGCAAAGTTCGTAAAAATAAATGGATTAAATGATTTTTTTAGCGAATTTATTATTGGATGAATGATTTTTTGTTTTGTAAAGTTAGTGGGCAGTGATGGTATTAATTGTTTTACAAAAAATATATTGCTGCCATTTCGCTAGTATGGTACTATCGCAGGTCGAACCATTCTCGATGCGTAACGAATAAAACTTCCGAAATTTCAATAACATTAATTGATATGTTTGGATTTTATTATTTATCTTTGTGAAGAAATATGTTAGTGCATAAGGCTTATAAGGAAATGGAGCAGGCGAAAAGCTTGAACGCTTACATATAAATGATTTGCAACATGAAAGTGGAGACCACAACCCACTTGAAAACCGAGACAATTACAAAAAAATATGTTTAACTTATAAATAAATAAAAATGAAAATCAGAAGACATTTAGCAATCCTAACAATGATATTGTTGCCAATAGTATCATTTTCGCAAACAGTATTTCAAAAATATATACAAGGCTCCGACAACTGGAGCTATGGATATACGGATAATAATGAAGTATTATTAATTGGCGACGATGGTTTTTTTGTAAATTTCACTAAGCTTGATGACGCAGCAAACATTTTGTGGTCAAAAAAATATACGACCTTTGAAGCTATCGTACATGCTATACCGATTCCTTATACGAATAAGAAACTATTTCATTTTTCTGCCGATACGGCTAAAATCTATCTTTCAGCATCAGATGATTTTTTATACCTGTGGAATAAGTCTTATAGATACGATACGAATATTTTCGTTCCTTCAAACTCCGGATTAAGTTTTGGCAAACGATTTTCGGATGGTAACATTGCAATGGTTGGTAGTACTGATATTCCAACAGGTGGGGGTTTTTCTTATGACTGTGCACCCATGATTGCGTTGGTTGATAGTGTTGGAAACTTATTATGGTCTAAACAATATCATATTACGAATTACAGTTTCATCCCTCAACACATCGTTAAAAATAGCAGCGGATATTTATTAGTAGGTAAATATTTTACATTTAATGGAGGGTTGCAGTCTTCGCCATCTATAGCCACATTATTAGTTGATAAGCAAACCGGTGCATCCATAGGTCAAGTGCATGAGGCAATTTTTGATGGCGAGATGGGTATTAATAATGTTTCAGATGATGGTGGATATATTATAGGTAGTGTTTTAGATGTTTTTGGTGGAGGAAACACGTTTGGTATGGTAGCAAAAATCAATGCCGATGGTAGTTTTCAATCTATTAAAACCATTACGAGTGCAGCATTTACAAATCCGGCGATGCTCCTAAAAACGATTACAAGAATCAACGCATCCGCTATAGCAATTGGTGGTAGTTTGAGTGGACATTATTTTGCCATTAAAGCAGATACTTCATTTGCTACTTTCCATTGGGGTATGATGTATTCTGACACTTCGGCATCGGGCGATATTTTGAATTCGGGCGAAGCAGTGTTATCAAAAACCACAAGCGACAATAATTTACTTTTTTGGGGAACATTTACCTACGGTTCGGGAATGGGATATGCAATTAAAGTTAATGGTGTGGATGGCATGTCGGCATGTAATAATATACCTGTTACGCTATCTTTGCATAATTTGACGTTCAATTTTAATGCTTATAGCGCCAACACCTTGTCGAATGTATTAAGTCCACCGCAGACTATTACTATTCAGAATAGTGTTCCAGAAGCATCATCGGGTTCTGTTTCTACTATGTGTTCGGCTACAATTGGAATAAATGAATTAGCTAATGAACAAAACATATCAATATTCCCAAATCCTGCCCATCAAAAAATCACGGTAACTATTCCTCGAAATTCATTCTCAGGTGATACGGAATTCGTATTATTCAACTCATACGGGCAGAAAGTAAATCGAAGTATTATTAACTCTGAAATGACAACGATTGAACTTGGCACTATGGTTTCCGGCATTTATTTTTATCAAATTCAAAATGCTAATGACATCCTGAAAAAAGGCAAATTAATTATTGAATAATACCAAAAAAACAATCCATGACTAACAAATTGCCGTGCGTTATCGGTACGGCTGAAACATCAAATAATTAATAACAGATGCCTTATGAAAACAAAAAAAGAAATAAAAGTCGCGTACAAATCAATGAAATTCAGGGTGGGTATTTTTCAAATAACAAACAAAAAGGACGATAGGCTTTTTCTGGCAATTACTTCTGATTTAGACAGAGCTTTTAACTCCGACCTGTTTCAGTTAAAAGCGGGAATACATTCTAACCCACAATTGCAGAAGGATTGGAATAACTTGGGAGCAGAAAACTTTGAATTTAAAATTTTTGATGAACTCAAGATTAAAGACAATGACATGCCGGCTGATATCAATCAAGAATTAAAAGAATTATTGGCACTGCATTTAACTGAATTGAAAAACAAGGGACAACTCTTATACTAATAATGCCCTTTTCATTCGTGCTTGCTTGACGCAGTCAGGCAGGGGTACATAGGAGGATTTTAGATTTTAGATTTGAGGATTTTTGATTTAGGATTTAGAAAAAACCACTAAGACACTAAGTACACAAAGTTACACTAAGAATTCTTCGCCTTATTTTTCATTTTTCATTTTTAGTTTTTCATTTTTCATTTAATGACGACCACCTTCCCCTTGCCCAAACTCTTTTGTCCTTGCATAGCCCGATAATAATACACGCCGCTGCTCAGGGATGTTCCGTTTAAGGTGAAGGAAGTGGCATCAGAGGGCAGGGAGTGGGTATAGACTTTTCTGCCAAAGACATCATACAGCTCAAATTCGCACTTATCAGTGCCGAGGAATTTGTATTGAATGGTGATATCACCATCACTTGGATTGGGATAGACCTTCACCCATTGGTTCGTGTTTTGATATTCATCCACGCCAACGCCCGAAACCGTAACCGTAATGGTGTCGTGTGACACATTGCCGCAAATGCTTTGTTCTAAAATGTAGGTAGTAGTGCTATCCGGCTTCACCCACATACCTGCTATGGTATCTATTGCAACTCCATCCACAAACCAAATGCAATCTTCATCAAGCCCAACTTCTGAAGGACGACCAATAAAAACACTATCACCTGGATTATGAACTATTGTATCATTTCCCGCAAATGGGGGTAAGCCTGCATCTGTTACGGAAACATCATCAATATAGTAATAACATGTCCAAAATTGGTCAGTACTAAAAAATCCCATTATTGATAAACTATCAGTAAAGAAATTTCCGATTGTAATATATTGTTCAGTCCCTGACGCAATAAAAGAACCTTCTATCTTCATCCAGTCCACTTTATCAGTTAAGGGCTGAGTATTATTACATATTTGCGGAGTAACTAATGCAATACCATGAGGCAATGGGGCTGATACACCTCCATTATCAAAATAGGCACCTAATTTTGTTATAAAAGCAATGCTATTGTCGGTAAGACTGGCATAGAACTTAACACAATAAATATGACCTGGAGAGAGTCTATTCCGAAGTTTATTTTGAATATATTCTCTATCATTATCAGGATATAAAAATGTTCCAACATCAACGCCTGCATATCCGATACCAGAATGAGGATATTGAAAACTATACCCACTTGTATTAATAGGAACCCCTACCTGCGGGGCTGTAGAACATATATTATATAAATCCGGAGTATAGCCTCCACCACCAATTGGCAAACTCCAACCAACAGCAGAATCAATCTGACCTCCATCTGTTGGACATCCATATAAATCCTCAAAGCTCGGATTCACCACAAGATTCACCTGCGCCTGCGCATAAGAAGCAAGCGAAAAGAGGAAGGCGATGAAAAGGGAAAGAGGTTTCATGCATCAAAAGTAAATAAAATTTGTTGAATAAAGGGTTTTTTTGAGATATTTATTTTTTAGGAGGGAGGAGAAAACCACGGAGACTCCCGACCTTCGGTACGGGACAGGACGGAGAGCACTTAGAAACACTAAGGATTGTTTGTGTAAAAACTGTTTATTTATTTAATTGCTCCATCAAATCATCATGGCTTTTGGAGGAAAAAACTTTGCCTTCTTCAACATCTTTAAGTGCTTGAAGCGTATCGGCATTCAGTACCTTTTTATTAGCTTTTTCATCTATATCCACCACTTCAAAACTCGAAACTTCTTTCAAAGAGCCTAATAGTTTTTTCAGAAAAGCAAAGGCTTCCTTATTCTTGGCTTTGACAATAATTGCTTCCATATTTTTATTTTTTACAAAATTACAAAAAATTCTATGATTCTATGTGTAATTGGGTTTATTTATAGATTTATGGCTTGTGTTCCCTGTGTATTTTCTTTGTCCTGTCCCGTATCTCTGGTCGGGAGCCACTTGTGGTTAAAAAGAAAAAACCACTAAGACACTAAGTACACAAAGTTACACTAAGAATTCTTCGCCTTATTTTTCATTTTTCATTTTTAGTTTTTCATTTTTCGTTAGATGAATCTGCTTGACCTTGCGCATGCGCGCCAACATCCACAAGTTGT
>CAIWVT010000444.1 GCA_903916135.1 uncultured bacterium | reverse complement strand
GTCTGGATTTACCTTACCCATGTCTGGATTTACCTTACCCATGTCTGGATTTACCTTACCCATGTCTGGATTTACTTTACCCATGTCTGGATTTACCTTACCCATGTCTGGATTTACCTTACCTTGGTATGTTTAAGGTAAACGATGATTTAGAGCATTACTATCTTTGTTTATTATGCGATAATTAATGTTGATATATGATGTTTGTTTTTTTATGTAGATTATTTCTTCTTTGTAATCAGAAAAGATATACCTTTGTTGGCTGTTATATTTGTTGTGTCAAGCCAGCCAAGATAGCCCAATCCAAAATCACCACCTTATATGCTATGCCCAATTTGCTTAATAAATCCTCAACCCACAGCTTGCAGCGATAGCCTATCATTCCCCGAATTAAAATAATTGTATTTTCTATATTTTATGGCGTTTCAGTAGGCAGGTTTACATTAAAATCTCGACTCGTGAATTTATATCTTTGAATAAAGGTACGGAATTTTCTGGAGAAATGGAAGATGTTGTGTATTTGTTTGGAAAATTATTTTTTTTGGAATGGAATTATTTTGTACTTTTGTAGGGTGAAAAAACTTAATGAGATAAACAAAGGCAAAGCCTTAAATGACACTTCCGACTTAGGCACAGCCTAAATCGAACGGGGCGAGCTGGGGACCTAAAAAATGCAAATTCCTAAATTAATTTAACCAAATGATATTACAACTTAATAAACCGTATTTAAAAATACTCTTCAAAGTTCTTTATTTTCTGACAACAATTCTAATTTTGTCGGCTTTGGCTTTTTACAACAAACTGCCCTTGCTTTATCCAGATTCAGGCACCTATTTGTTTAATTCCTCAAGTTTGGCACCTTCTCTAGGTAAAGCCATGGGATATAGTTTGTTCATCCACCTTGTAACCTGGCAGGCAACTACCTGGACCATTGTTCTGTTTCAAAACTTAATTATCAGCTTCCTGATATTTATGTTTTTAAAACTGTGGTTTAGAGATTGGCGGATATATCAAATACATTTAATTACTATTATTACACTCACATTATTTTCAAGTCTTTGCTGGTTTTCCTGTCTTGTAATGCCTGATATTTTCACACCTGCCTTGGTTTTGGTGTTCATAATATTTGTTTGCAGCGAAAAGATATCTATTTTACAATACATTCTATATCTTCTGCTGATTACTCTTTTTTTACTTTCACATCTTACGATTTTATTGTTATTATTTTTCTTGATTGTGCCCATTTTGGTTTTTCTTATGATGAAAAAAAAACCAAAAGAAATTATTACTCGCATGAAACAAAGAAGTTATAAGCTGCTTGCGATAGGCATAGCTACAATTATGATACTTTGCATGTATAATTATTCGCATGGTCTGGGGTTTAAAGTCTCACACACCACGAATATGATGCTTACTGCAAAATTTTGCGACACTGGACTATTGAAACGCTATCTGGATGATAAATGTAAAACCGAAAACGCATGCGTTCTATGCAAATACAAAGACAGTTTGCCAGAATCATCTGATGCATTTCTTTGGGGAGACCGCAGTCCGCTATATAATTATCATCACCCTGAAATTCTTGATGGATTCTGGTTGAAAGCTGAAAAAGAGTATGCTCCAATTGTTAATGATATTTTGTCCACACCTTCCTATTATAATAAATTGCTTAGCGATGGTGTAAAATACACTTGGAAACAAATGGTTACTATTAAGATTTCTACCGGAAAAATTCCTTTTGTTGTAAATTCGGCACCTTATTATCCTTATCGTGATAAATTTCCAAGTGAGTTAAACAGTTTCCTTAATAGTCGCCAAAATACTGCAACTCTGAGTTTCGAACCTTTTGAATCTTTCAATTTAATATCAGTTATACTTTCTTTAATCATAATTCTTGTTGGTTTCTTTTTTGTAAAACCTGATTTTATATTATGGTTTACCACATTCATCATTTCATACAGTTTGATTGCCAACGCCTTCATCACATCGTTCTTGTCTGTTGTGGAAGATCGTTATCAATCGCGCATTATTTGGTTGCTTCCGTTGCTTGCAATAGTTTTTTTGATCAAAATGATTTGGAAACGGACAGATTAAAATTTCCCCGTTGTGTTGAGGTTCCCACCCCAGTACTATCTATTCTTTTTGGCTGTGCCGAATAAAAAAACGACGTGCTATTGCTTATAATTTGCAATCTCAAATTCTATTACTTATAGTTTATATCAATGAAAACTTCTATACAATTTCATATTTTCAAAGGTGAAAAATATTATGTAGCAGAAGGCTCCGACCTTCCAATAGTAACACAAGGCAAAACCCTTGACGAACTCATGGAAAACCTTAAAGAAGCAATAGAATTGCATTTGCAAGGCGAAGATATTTCAAAATATGATATAGTTGCGCATCCTTCCATATTCGCTACTATTGATATTACCCCCGTTCGGCGCTAGCCTCTGCCTCCATCCCTATTATCCTTTTAAACCCCAGCCTAAATTGAGTTAGTGAAGCCTTCACTTGGAGTGAAGGCTTCACTCAAAAT
>CAIWVT010000443.1 GCA_903916135.1 uncultured bacterium | reverse complement strand
CTTCTGCCGAACTTTTTACCGAAATGTTTACCTATCATATTCGCGGGATAGCGAGTAAAAAAGGTATAGAATACTTTGAAAAACAAATCTTTTTAAATAAATAATACATGAAAACGAACTCCCTTAAAATCCGAATTTGTGTATTTCTCACGCTTTTTGCAGCGACTTTTGGTTTTGCGCAAAAACAAAATGGAATACAAAGCTTTACACTAAAACAAGCAATTGATTATTCTGTAAATAATAGTTATAAAAACCGCGGTGCTGCTTTGGATGTGAAATCTACCATTGCGCAACGCAGAGGTTTTATATCTATTGGTTTGCCACAGGCAAATGCATCTGCCGCTTATCAAAATTATATATCTATACCAGTCCAGATAATACCGAACTTTATTGACTCTCGCCTTCCAGATATGGAGCTTAAATTTGGCAAATACAATAATATGACAGTGGGTGCCAATGCAAGCCAGTTGATTTTCGACGGAACTTTCGTGGTCGGACTAAAAGCTGCCGCCATGATGGTTGATATGAGCAAACTAAGTATGGATAAATCTATCATTGAAACCAAAACCACCGTCGCTCAAGCTTACATTTTAGTGCTTATTGCCAGAGAGAATCTGCGCATATTAGACTCTACCTATATTAATATGTCTGAGATTCTTGAGCAAAACAAACAAATACAGAAAAATGGGTTTATGGACGAAACCGATATTGAGCAACTGACACTCAATGTCTCTAATTTGAAAAGCAAAAAAGAAATGACCGCACAAAACATCCTGTTGGTTACCGATTTATTGAAATTTCAAATGGGAATCAACATCAATGATTCTATCATTTTATCGGATAAGTTATCTACCATTATTGACCAAGCCGTGGCTGCAAACATAATTGATAAGAAATTTGATGTCAATATGCACTTTGATTATAAACTTGTGAAAAGCGCAGAAATGCTTCAACAGCAAGTCGTCAAAGTTGATTATTCTCGCTATTATCCCTCTATGAATCTTATTTTCTCCACATCTTCCAATACGCCAAGAGATAAATTTGACTTTTTTAATTCAGGCAAATGGTATAATACGACCCTTGTTGGTGTCAATCTTTCTGTGCCTATTTGGAGTTCAGGTATTCGACATTATAAGATACAACAGGATAAATTTATTCTTGAGAAACAAAAAATCACTACCAAACAAGTGGAAGAAGGTTTGCAAATTGATGTTCAAAATTCGAAACTTGCCTTAAAAATGTACACCGACCAATTCTATACTGATAAAAAGAACCTCGAACTCTCAGGCAAAATTTATAAAAAAACCCTAGTGAAGTATCGTGAAGGGCTTTCTTCCTCTATGGACCTGAATCAAGCGTACCTCCAAATGCTGACTCAAGAAGGCAACTACATCAACACCATGATGCAACTATTAAATAATTATACAAATTTAAGCAAAGCATTAAACACATTCTAATAAAATAAAAAACTAAATAAAAAGAAATTCAAATGAAAAAAATACTAGTAATACTAAGCATTTTGACTGCTTTCTCAGCATGTACCGGCAAATTAGATAAGAAAGCCGAACTCGATAAATTGGTTAAAGAACACGACAAATTATCCGAGCAAATTAATACACTTGAAAAAGAACTTGCCACAGAAACCGGAGGGAATAAAAAAATCATTAATGTAGCTGTTACCGATGTGCAGCCGGGCGTTTTCAAACATTATATTGAAGTGCAAGGCAAAGTGGATGGCGACGAAAATGTTGCTGTTAGTGCAAGGACTCCGGGTGTGGTTCTCAGTGTAAATGTTGTTGAAGGTGAAAAGGTAACAAAAGGTCAATTGCTGGCAGTGTTGGACGCTCAGGTACTTTATGCATCACTTACTGAATTGGAAAATCTATTGGTTTTTACAACTGATATTTATAACCGGAAAAAGAATCTCTGGGACCAGAAGATAGGTACAGAGGTCGATTATTTAACTGCAAAAAACACCAAAGAAGGTCTTGAAAGTAAAATCAAAACAATGAAAGACCAGATAGCAATGTCGAAGATAACTTCACCCATAAATGGAACTGTAGAAGAAATACCTATTAAGATAGGACAAATGGTTCAACCCGGAGCTACCGCATTCAGGGTGGTTAATTTCAGTAAGGTAAAGGTTACTGCTGATGTGGCGGAAGCCTATTCCCCAAAAATCAAATCCAACGATAGTGTTTTGGTATATTTCCCCGATTTTAATGAAGAAATTGCCACACGTTTAAACTTCACAAGCAGATTTATCAGTCCTTTGAACCGTACATTTTCTATCGAAGCCAAACTTGGCAACATGAAACAAGAGGTGCGCGCCAATATGATCGCTGTGCTCAAGATTAACGACTACAAAGCAACAAATGCCTTTGCTGTTCCTGCCAATATCGTGCAGAAATCAATGAATGAATCTTTCGTTTATCTTGCAGTGGTAGAGAATGGGAAAAAGGTGGCTAAAAAGCAAGTCATTACCTTGGGCATGAATTATAACGGTTTGATAGAAGTGCTTACCGGATTGAAAGCCGGCGATAAAGTAATCACCACAGGCTATCAGGATTTGAATCAAAATGGTTTGATTAACTATTGATTTGCTTATTTTAAAACATGTAATGATGAAAAAAGCTAAAGATAAAATCAAAGAATTTTTTGCGACAAGTTGGGCGATTGACAACAAAACAAGTATTTATGTTTTGGTTGTGCTCATTACGATTCTCGGAATCAAGAGTTATATATCTATTCCCAAAGAGCAATTCCCCGAAATCATTGTCCCCACGGTCTTGGTAACTACCATATATCCGGGCACCTCCCCTGTGGACATCGAAAACCTCATAACCCGTCCGATTGAAAAACAACTGAAGTCTATTTCAGGGGTAAAAACCGTATCAAGCCATTCTGTCCAAGACTTTTGCAGCATCGTCGTTGAGTTCAACACCAATGTGTCTGTGGGCGATGCTAAACAAAAGGTGAAGGATGCTATTGACAAAGCCAAAGCCCAATTGCCAAACGATTTGCCAAAAGACCCCGATGTTATGGAAATAGATTTCTCCGAAATCCCTATTATGTATCTGCAAATTTCCGGCAACTATGATTTGGAGAAACTCCGTAAATACGCTGAGGTGGCGCAAGACCGTATTGAATCCCTAAAGGAAATCACTCGCGTTGATATCGCTGGTGCTCTAGAACGCGAAATTCAGATAAACGTTGATATGTATAAGATGCAAGCTGCCGGCGTAGCCATGTCCGATGTGGAACGTGCCGTTGCTTCCGAAAACAGAACTGTTTCTGCAGGAGATATTTCTTCCTTCGGGATGAAACGCACCATACGTGTCAGTGGCGAATTTAAAAGTGCCCGCGACCTTGATAACATTGTCCTCAAGTCAACCACAGGGGCTATGGTGTATCTAAAAGATGTTGCTGAATTGGTGGATGGGTTCAAAGAACAAGAAAGCTTTTCCCGTTTAAATGGAGAAAATGTTATCACACTGAATGTGATTAAACGCAGCGGTCAAAACCTCATTGAAGCCGCAGACCAAATTAAACTTATTACCGAAGACTTAAAAACAAATTCCTATCCCAGCGATTTAAAAGTTACTGTAACGGGCGATATGTCCCGCTTCACCAAAAACACCTTAGAAGAACTCAACAACACCATCATCATCGGGTTCATCCTTGTGATTCTTGTTTTGATGTTTTTCATGGGATTCACCAATGCCTTCTTTGTGGGCTTATCCGTGCCCTTATCCATGTTTATTGCATATATGATAATGCCAAGCTTAGGATTCTCCATGAATATGATTGTGATGTTTGGATTTATCTTTGCTCTGGGAATTGTGGTGGATGATGCCATTGTGGTCATCGAAAACACACACCGTATCCATCGAGGGGAACCCGACATTGTCAAGGCAGCCAAATCCGCCGCAGGCGAAGTATTTGCTCCCATCCTCTCTGGAACACTCACTACTTTGGCACCTTTCTTTCCATTGGCATTTTGGCCCGGCATCGTAGGTAAGTTCATGTACTATATGCCCGTAACCTTAATTATAACCCTATTTGCTTCTTTATTTGTGGCGTATGTCATCAACCCTGTTTTCGCCGTTTCTTTTATGAAACATGAATACGATGTGGAAGAAAGAGGCACTAAAGTTGAAGCCCGTAAACTCATCAAATGGCTTATTATTTTGGGTGGAATGGCACTTGTTTCCTATTTGATAGGATGGGTAGGCATTGGCAATTTCATGATATTCTGTTATCTGATGATATTGTTCTACGACTTTGTGTTGCGTCATCTCATCACCCAATTCCAAGAAAAGTTCTGGCCCAAAATGATGCGCATGTACGAAAAATCCTTGCGCGTTGTGTTAGTCAAAAACATGCCTTGGGTATTCTTAGGTGGCATCATCGGATTGTTTTTTCTTACGATAGTCATTGTGGGTATCAGCAAACCAGCAATAGTATTTTTCCCCGACAACGAACCCAACACCATCAATGTTTACGTCGCATTGCCTGTCGGGACCGACCAACACATCACCGACTCCGTCACGAAAGTAGTTGAAGGTAAAATTGAGGCTACAATCGGCAAAAAAAATCCAATCGTAGAATCTATCATTACCAATGTGGCAGCAGGCGCAGGCGAAGGAACCTTCTTCGATCGTTCCGCCATGAGCCACAAAGGAAAAATTGCAATCAATTTCGTGGAATATAAATTCCGCAAAGGCGAAAAAACTAATCCCTACATGAAGAAGATACGTGACGCTGTCAAAAACATCCCCGGTGCACAAATTTCTGTACAAAAAAACAAAATGGGTCCACCAACCGGCAAACCCATCAACATCGAAATTAGCGGCGAAGAAATAGCACCGCTGATGATAGCAGCAAATGACTTCAAAAAACATCTTGATTCTTTGCAGATTCCCGGCATTGACGAACTCAAATCAGACTTCGTTGAAAACAAACCTGAGATACTTGTGGATGTTGACCGCATCCGTGCTAACCACGAAGGACTTTCCACAGGACAAATCGGCATGGAACTCCGCAACGCCATCTTCGGAAAAGAAGTTTCGAAATTTAAAGAAAACGAAGACGAATTCCCAATCATGCTGCGCTATGCCGACTTGCAACGAAAAAACATCAACCAGATTATGGACATGAAAATAACCTATCGCGATATGGCTAACGGACAAGTGCGGCAGATACCTCTTTCGTCGGTTGCCAAAATCAAATATAGTAATACCTATGGAGGTATCAATCGTAAAAACTATAAACGTGTCATTACCATATACTCCGAAGTACTGCCCGGCTTCAACACCAACGAAATTGTTTCCCGTATTCGCAAAGAATCTGCCGTTTTTCAAATACCAAGTGGAGTAGAGATTGTGTTGACGGGCG
>CAIWVT010000442.1 GCA_903916135.1 uncultured bacterium | reverse complement strand
TGCTAATGACACATAGGTATTTACAAACGACCTGTAAGTAATTGCAAACGACCTACAGGTATTTACTAAAAACCTACAGGTAAATATAATTAATTCGTAAACAAATAGTAAGAAAGGTTGAAAACCATAAATGTATTCTACGAAAAGTAGAATGGAAGACTGCTAAATTACATTTTATTAATTGATAATCAATATATATTATTCAATAAACATGAGGAATGAGATTACCACCATTATGTTTGGAAACAATCAATAAGTTGTTTCAAACAAACTCTTGTCATAAGCTTATTTTGACACTTTGACTCCAAGGACCTTTTCTTTTTTTGGGAAAAACCTTACGATTTTGAAAATAATAATCTTGGTGCTCATCCAAATCATAAACGGTAAGTGTGGCAGTACCGTCATCCTCCAAATTAATCCAATTTTCATTGTCTTTACTCATTCTGAAATTGTGTTTCCCTTGCCCTTCGGAGGTCAAATACACACTGTGGGGCACTACACCCAAGGAAGCCGTGTTTTGCATTTTGCCACGATCCTTAACCATTTTCACAAACATGCCTGCATCTACAATGATAATTTGAGCATGAAACTCATCGTCATCGGCAATTCCCTGAACCTTATCGCGTAAGCTACGCAAATCTTTTTGAACTACTTTTTTCTTTGCATCTCTTGTGATAATAAGAACGGTAGGAGGCGTAGCTTTAGTACCTTTCTGAGCTTCGTGCAATTCATTTATATGTAGCTCCAATTGATTCAGTTTTGTAAGCAAACTGGCAAATCTGGGATTGCTTCGCATGGAATCCAAAATAGTGTTAGCAAATTCAAGGAATTTCGGAACACTCCGCGGCATTTTAAGTACGGCTATTGCATGTCTGATAAAAGCATTACTCATAATAATAAATTTTTAACTTCAAGAAACTCCCTTTCACTGAAGTGCTGTTTTCAGCGCAAAATTAATAAGAATTTTTTTTATTTCGAGAAAAAAAATGTTTTTTTTTATTTTTGTAAAAAAATGTTGAGTACATGAGTTTTTTTTAACGATTTTTCAATTTAAACAAGAGAAATTTTACATTAAAAATCTTACATCAAAATTTGCGGAATCCCTCCATAGAACAGGGTTTCAAATTTATTACTGCTTTATTTAAATCACAATTTATAAATAGATAAAAAAATATTCCCTCCATTAATTCAATTTTGCTTAAATTTGTATCCAACTGTTTTTAGGCTTGCCAAAAAAAACATCGTTATCTAATTTACTCTAAATCTAATATTTATGGAAAAGATATCCAAAACCATTTTATTCACTGCCGAAGATTTGCAACTTGCCTATTCCACGCATTTCCGCAAAGCCTATCCTGTCCGCAGCCGTTTGTTGCTGATAGTTGGAGGCATTTCCATCGTCATCGGCTTGTTTCTCCTTGTCCTGCAATTCTATATGAAAGGCTTAAACTACACCAATTGGGCAGCGTGGTTTCTGTTATGCTATGGCGTGTTCATCGCTATTTTGTATTTCTACAATCTTAAAACCATCGGCAAACGCATGTACACCAAAATGCCCGACTTTAAGAACCCTTTCAACTATATTTTCACTGCCGAAAACATTCAAGTAACGTCCGACAACGTGAACACTACCAACAATTGGGAATACTACCAATCTGCCATGATCAACGAGATGGTCATCATGATTTATCCGAATAAATTCAGATTCAGTCTGTTTCCAAAAAAATATTTCACCGACGAAGAGTACGCCACCTTGAAGCAATGGGTACGTGCCAAAATTAAAACCAAAGAAACCAAATGAACTTTTTAGAACTGGTCAAAACACGTCAAAGTGTTCGCAAATATTCCGCACAAGCTATTGAACCCGATAAGATAGAACAATGTATAGAAGCTGCCCGATTGGCACCTTCTGCTTGCAATTCGCAGCCTTGGAAATTCATTATATTGAATGATGAAGACATAAAAAACAAAGTAGCCCGCGAAACCTTTAACACTTTGGTTCAATTCAACAAATTTGTGGTTGAAGCACCCTTAATTGTTGTCGTTATGATGGAAAACCCCAAGGTGATTTCTCAAATTGGCGGCAGACTAAAAAACAAAGACTTCTATTTGATGGATGTGGGCATTGCAGCCGAACATTTTTGTTTGCAAGCTGCCGAGCTTGGGCTTGGAACCTGCATTTTAGGATGGTTTAATGAGAAAAAAATTGCCGAAATACTCAAGGTTCCTAAAAACAAACGCATTGGACTCATCATCACCGTCGGCTATCCTCACGACACTATTATTCGGACCAAAATACGCAAATCAACTCAAGAAATTCTCAAAATCAATAGTTATGACTGATGTATTGCAAGGTTTAAACCTTCCCCTCCTTCAAAACGCCGACCTGAAAAACAAAGTTGTTTTGGTGCGCGTTGACCACAATGTGGTGAAAAAAGGTATCATCCACGACCCCTACCGCATAGATGCCACCATCGGCACCCTCTATTATATCAATGCCAAAGGCGGAAAAATTATCCTGATGACCCATGCGGGCAGACCGAAAAACAAAAAGACAGGCGAGATTCTTATTTCCGACGACACTTCCATCCAACCCATTGTAGATTATTTGGAAAACAAACTCCACATCACCCTCAAAACTCCCGACTTCATGCCTCACGAAAATCAGGGGTATTTAGGCATAGAAACCTCAATAAATCATCTGATTCGCGACTTAAAAAACAACGAAATTGATGGCATCTATCTGCCCAATACGCGATGGTTCGCAGGCGAAGAATCCAAAACCGAAGATGCCGATCGTTTTGCCTATCAGCTTGCCGGATTAGCCGACATCTTTGTGAACGATGCGTTCGGCTCGTGGCAGGCTCATGCTTCCACGGTGAAGGTTGCCAAATATTTACCGTCCTATGCAGGCTTTTTGTTGCAGAGAGAAATCGCCAATTTAGAGCGTATTTATTCCCCCGAACGTCCTTTCATCTCCGTGGTGGCAGGCTCAAAATTCGACACCAAAGTGGATTCCTTAAATGCACTCTTGAAGGTGTCCGATTATTTGGTTTTAGGCGGCGTCATCTATAATGCTTACCTCTGTGCTAAATATGGCATAGAAATAAAAGGCGTTGAGCAAGAAGACATTGAACACGCCAAAACCTTTGTAGAATTTGCCGCCGAATTCCCGGGCAAACTCATCGAACTGTCCTATATTGTAGAATCCGACACCATGGAAGGCAAAATCAATGGGCAGTTTCGCATTCGGGACATCGCTGATTTTAAAAAAGGAGACAAGCTGAATTATATTTTGGATGTTGACCCGTCATCGTTTCATTCCGATGCCGTATTAAAAATATTTTCTGAAGCCAAAACCATTTTTGTTAACGCTGTGATGGGCTACACTCCTTATTTCAATGAGGGAACTATCGCCCTTGACGAACTCATTGATAAAAATGCAAATGCCGTGAAGCTCTATGGCGGTGGCGACACCATGCAAGAACTAAAAAGATTGTTGCCCGGCTTATATATTGTGGCTCTCGACAGTCCGAAATATTATATCTTTACGGGCGGTGGTGCTGTTCTCAAAGCCATACAAGAAGGAAATGTCCTTGGTTTGGAACCCGTCAAAGCCTTACTTAACTCAGTCCATAAATAAACGATAAAAGCGTATGCCGTATTCATTTAACAGCACAGAAACCAAACTGCCCGGCGTTACCACAAGCATCTTCGCCGTGATGTCGCAATTAGCCAACGAAACCAAAGCAATAAATCTTTCACAAGGCTTCCCTGACTTCGATATTTCGCGCGAACTAATTGATTTGGTTAACAAATACATGAAAAAAGGTTTCAATCAATATGCTCCCATGCAAGGCATTTTACCTTTGAGAGAAGCCATTTCGAAAAAGATTTTCGATACTCATAAGATTACCTATCATCCTGTGAATGAAATCACCGTAACGGCAGGAGGCACTCAAGCCTTGTATTCTGCCATCACGGCATTTGTCCGTGAAGGCGACGAAGTTATAGTGTTTGAACCTGCTTATGATTCGTATGTTCCTGCAATTAGGTTGAATGGTGGCATACCCAAATATGCCACGATGAAAGCCCCCGATTATCATATCGAATGGGATGAAGTTCAGAAACTTGTTACACATAAAACGCGCATGATTATCCTGAACACCCCTCATAATCCCACAGGCAGTGTCTTAGGTCCTCAAGACATGAAAGCATTGGAAAAACTGACCAAAGGAAGTGATATTATTATCTTGAGTGACGAGGTGTATGAGCATCTAATTTTTGATACATTAACCCATGAAAGCGTATGCAGATATCCAAAATTAGCAGAGCGAAGTTTGGTGGTCGGTTCTTTTGGCAAGACCTTTCATGCTACAGGTTGGAAAATGGGATATTGCATAGCTCCCGAACAACTTATGACTGAATTTCGAAAGTCGCATCAATTTATTGTTTTCACCTGTAACACACCGATACAATATGCGTTAGCAGATTTTATTGCGGATAAAAATAATTACCAACATTTGAATGAGTTTTATCAAAAGAAACGCGATTATTTCACCGAAAGAATCAAAAAATCACGCTTCAAAATCGTTCCCTGTCATGGCACCTATTTTCAATTGTTAGATTATAGTGATATTTCCGATGAGAAGGAAGTGGATTTTGCCATTCGTTTGACAAAAGAATATAAAATAGCTTCAATCCCTGTTTCTGTTTTTTATCACAATCTTATTGACAGTAAAGTGCTTCGATTTTGTTTTGCTAAAAAAGAAGAAACCTTAGAAAAAGCTGCGGAAATATTATGCAAGATCTAACAATAAGTATCGTACAATCAGATTTATTTTGGGAGCAACCTGAAAAGAATCTAGAACATTTTGATAAAAAATTCGCTAATATCACCGATAAACAAGACCTTATTGTGCTCCCCGAAATGTTCAATACGGGCTTCACCATGAATGGCGACAAATGCGCTGAACCTCCCGACGGACAAACCTTCCAATGGATGAAAAACCATGCCCATGATTTCAATTGCGTGATTACTGGCAGTTTTTTGTGTAGAGATGAAGGCAAATTATACAATCGTTTGGTGTGGATGCGCCCCGATGGCAGGTATGAAACCTACGACAAACGCCATTTGTTTCGTTTTGCTAATGAGCATTTACAAATTTCACCCGGCAGTAAAAAACTTATTGTAGAGTTAAATTCATGGCGGATATGTCCTTTGATTTGCTATGATTTACGCTTCCCTGTATGGATAAAAAACTCGTATAAAAATGAGCAATTCGGCTATGACCTCTTGCTTTTCGTGGCGAATTGGCCCCAAGCACGTAGCCAATATTGGCGACTAATGATGCAAGTACGTGCTATTGAAAATCTATCGTATGCTGCAGGCGTCAACCGCATCGGCATGGATGGAAAAGGGATTCCCCATTCGGGCAATAGCATAATTGTTTCTCCAAAAGGGGAAATTGTTTGTGAAATCATGGAAAACACAGAAACAATTGAAACAAGTATTTTATCCAAGAGCAAATTAATGGAGTTTCGCGAACGATTTAATGTGGCTCAGGATTGGGATGATTTTGAAATCAAATAAAAATCATATTTTTTGATAATAGACTGCTATTATATTTAATAGTAAATAATATCAATTAAATACTCTGCCAAGTTGTGCACTGATTTTTGTTATAATTGAATGTTTCTTTTGAAATCTGTCGAGCAAAATCATCAATTCGGGGTCTTCAGCATTTTCTTTTTGCATCGTTTTCATAGAACTTTCTATCTCTTGCAATTCTTTGGATACACGTTTGAGCTGAATCCCATTGATAGTGGCTGTAATATCTTTCACTAGAATGTCCTTATTATCATCTTCGTGAATAGGAGTAGAAATGTGATACTTAGATTCCCAATTTTTGGACAGAAAATAAAGCTGATTTACAATTTCCCGATAGGTTTTTGAAACTTCTTTGTCAGGATGATTGATAAAATAAAGGGAATCGTTGCTTTCTTCTTCTTGAGATTGCAGGTTGTATTCATCAAAGATTTGTTGCAATTTGGCATCACTAAAAGTGAATTTTTCCAAGTTCAGAATTTGGGCAATATATTCTGAAACCTTAATCTCAAATGTTTCATTATGTAGTGGATTGTCATCAATTTTTTGTTCTTGAATTAGCTCTTGTTCACCATAATTTAATATAATCCAAAGCAAATGTTGTTCAAGAGGAATGCTATCGTAAAGGTTTTGAATTAGTTGTTTTTCAACAGTAACATCCGGTATTTCGGGAATATCTACTTGTTCGTGTCCATTAGCCTCTGCAAAGTCCTTTTTGAACTTCTTACGCATCAGTTTATTCAATTCATTCAAAAGCGACTGTTCGGGAATTTGCATCACTTCGCTACATTCTTTGATATAAACGCTGCGGTGAATCGCCTCAGGCATCAGCGAAATGGTACGGACAATCTCTTTAATCAACTCCGCCTTTTTTATGGGATCGTGTTGGGCTTCATCCAACAAAAGTTTCGTTTTGAAAAGAATAAAATTAACAGCATTTTCGGTGATGAATTTTTTTATTTGAACAGCATCGTGCTTTCGAGCATAAGAATCGGGGTCTTCGCCCGTGGGGAATAATACAATCTTCACGTTCATTCCCTCTTCAAGCACCATGTCAATACCACGTAAAGAAGCTTTTATGCCCGCATCATCACCATCATATAAAATGGTGATGTTCGGAGTGAACTTTTTAATGAGTTTTATCTGGTCAACAGTGAGTGCCGTGCCTGATGATGCCACCACGTTTTCAATGCCCGATTGGTAAAGGGAAATAACATCGGTGTTGCCTTCCACCAAATAGCAGTTATTGTTGGAAACAATAGCCGATTTGGCAAAAAATATTCCATAAAGAGTTTTGCCTTTGCTGTAGATTTCAGATTCGGGCGAGTTGACGTATTTGGGTTTGTTTTTATCAGAAGACAAAATCCTTCCGGTGAAGCCAACAATTCTTCCACTTAGATTATGAATGGGAAAAATAACTCTATCGCGAAAGCGATCATAATATCCGCCCTCCTCTTTTTTGATGGCTAAACCGCTTTTGTATAAGTAATCAACATTGTATCCATTGTCAATTGCACTCTTTGACAAATCATCCCATTTTTCGGGAGAATATCCTAAATGAAATTTCTTAATTATATCCTTGGTAAAGCCACGCTCATTGAAATACGTCAATCCGATAGCCAAGCCAGCTTCAGTGTTGAAAAGATTGTCTGTGAAATGTTTTTGTGCATAAGAAACCACACTGAAAAGTGTTTCCTGCTCCGACTGCATGTGTTTTTCCTCAGCAGTTTGTATTTCGTCCACAATTTCGATGTGATATTTTTCGGCAAGATAGCGCAATGCATCCGGATAGGTATGATGTTCGTGCTCCATAATGAAATCAATAGCACTTCCGCCTTTTCCACAACCAAAACAATGGTAGAAACCTTTTGCTGGCGAAACGGTAAACGAAGGGGTCTTTTCGTTATGAAAAGGACATAAGCCCAGATAGTTCGCCCCCCTTTTTTTTAAGGAAACAAAATCGCCAACAACTTCTTCAATTTTTGTGGCATCATTGATATTTTGTATAGTTTCTTTGCGTATCATCGTATTTTGAAAAACAGGGCTAAATTACACAAAAAATACGCTTGCCCGACAGCGTGGCAAATATT
>CAIWVT010000441.1 GCA_903916135.1 uncultured bacterium | reverse complement strand
TGGTTTCAACAGGAGTTGCACTGAAAAACAAATAGCCATTGTCCATATATAATGAATATACGTCGAAACCGTTGGGATTATAACTTAGATTGGTTTCCAGTTCTTTTTGATTATACACATCACCTTTAAATATTTTCAGAATAAGCCCCAATTCTTTGTCAGAATATTTTGTATTACCAATCCATGTGATATTTCTAAAATAATATTTTCTGCCTTCTTGCAGATGTATATTGATATCAATAGAGTTTTCTCCCGACTTGACTATAGTGTCATATACAATTTTAGAATCGCGATAGCCTAATTCATTATATTTATCAATCAGCGTAATTCGACTTTTTTCATACTCATCCTGTAAAAACTTTGAAGATTTAAAGATTCGTAACACGATTCTTGAATTTACATAATTCATGAAGTTATCTTCAATACTGACAGAATCGGGAACAAAAACCTTTTTAATAGTTTGACACACTAAAGTATCAAACCCCCTTAATGGATTAAAGTAGGTTTTCTCCTTTGTTTTTTTCATCAAATGCTTTAGCTTGTATGATGAAACATTGTCATTGCCAAAAAAGTTTATTTTCCGTATCCGTACTTTTTTATGCTTTTTCACATCAATATTCAGCTTCGCTGTATATTTATTGGATGATGAATCAATAATTTCTTTGATTTCTGCTTCTACATTATAAAAGCCTTTATCCTTATAGAATTTTTTTATAACATCAGTAGATCGAAGAATCACATTGCTGGTAACCACGTCGCCTTTCGTCAGATTCAGTTTTGCACGCAAATCATCCACATCTGATTTTTTTACATTCGATGAAAACAGCGGGGTTGTTGATAGTCGGGGATGCTCTTTCAATTGAATTTCAAGCCATATTTTTTTATCTTCAATTTTCGATGCATATAATTTAATGTCATCAAAAAGACCTTGCTTCCATAAGTTTTGAACAGCTTTAGTAATTTTTTCTCCTGGGATTTGCAAGGTTTCTCCTTCATATAAGCCGGTAAGAAGTTTGCAGATATTCGTATCGGTATAGTGAACGCCACTAAAAGCAATTTTTTGAATTTCGAATTCTTTAGGTGACGAATAATCAATAGTACCATTATCATCAATAAGCACTTGTGCTTGCAACGGGATGCTTAGAATTAAAAGAATGAATAATTTATAAAAGTTTTTTAATGTCATTTCCTATTATATTTGCTCGCTAATCATGCCAAATCGCCTTTCTCTTTTCTGATAATCTATGATAGCGGAATAAAAATCATTTTTTCTAAAATCGGGCCATAAAACAGGTGTAAAATATAACTCTGTATATGCCATTTGCCACAGTAAAAAATTACTAATGCGATATTCTCCACTTGTTCTTATTAAAAGTGCAGGATCGGGTATGTCTTTGGTGTTAAGCGAATTTGAAATAAGTTTTTGGTCTATTTCATTTATAGTGATGGTATTGTTTTTCACCTTTTCAGCAATTATCTTTACAGCTTGTGTGATTTCCCATTTGGAACTATAGCTAAGTGCCAAAACAAGAGTCATTCGAGTATTATTTGCTGTAATATTTATGGTATTCATCAATTCGTCGTAACAATTTTTATGGAGGCTTTCTATATCGCCAATGGCAATCAAACGTATATTATTCTTTATTAGTGTTTCAGTTTCATTATTTATTGATTTCACCAAAAGTTCCATCAAAGCGTCCACCTCTTCTTTTGGTCTTGACCAATTTTCTGTTGAAAAGGCATAGAGTGTGAGAAATTTAATTCCGATTTCTGTTGCAGCTTCCACGGTCTCCTTAACAGCCTTAACTCCATGTTGATGTCCAAAAATACGAAATGCGCCTCTCTTTTTTGCCCAACGACCGTTGCCATCCATAATGATAGCGACGTGTTCGGGTAGTTTTTCAAGAATAATTTTTTCTTTCATGTGTTATAATTGCTCGAATAAATTAATCTCTGTATTTGGTTTTAAGTTTGGGGTGGTGTTCATAAGCAGCACAAAGTCCATTCTTTGTTTTAATGCGAAACGAAATGGATAAGCCAGTAAATACGTACCAATCTTTTGTGTTAGGATTTCCTCGTGCGACACCAGCTTCGTGTTTTATTGTTGAAGGATCGGAGAGTGCTAACGCCATCGAACCATTCATGGCAGCAAGAAGACTTGGGTCAGCATAATTCGTACTTACATCATCAATATAATCTGTAAAAGTCTTACGGATTCCCCATTCTAAACCAATACTAAGAAATTTGAAAGGTGCTATTTTTACTCCCAATCCAAAAGGTATGGCAATAGTTGTTAAAGCATAGGTTTTTTTGGCACCTTCTATTGTTGTCCCTTGTCCTTCGGTTCCTAAAGGCTGAAGCGAATACCAAGAGCCACCATATTGCGCTTTGGGATTGAAATTAAAAATTGAAGCACCCACAAATATATACGGTGAAATAAAATGCTTTTTATCGCCAAGAAGATATTTTAAGAAATTAAATTCAATTTGGGGCGAGAACTCAAAAATATAACTCTTAAAACTCAAATTCCGATTCACATTGGCTTTCGATCGTGCGTCACTTGCTTCCAAGCCGCCATATAAAGCATTTATTTTTAATGCCCAGCGAGGAGTAATATTATAACGATACACAATGCCACAGGCAAATTTTGTTTGCAAAAAATGCTTAGACGGATTCAAATCTCCAATATAATAGGACCCGCCTCCAAAAATGCCTAATTCGTTGCGATAGAATTCCTGTGCCTTTAGTGCACCATTAAACAGTATAGGAAATATAATTAATAATAAAAGCCTTTTCATTGTTGTTGATAATCATTGTATTTTAGCAAATCCGTAATTTTATTCATGTATGCTACTTTATAGTATTCTTTTGTTTGCGATGGTTTTACCCTTTTATTTGGACTTGCTTTTTTCCTATTATCGTGGTTTTATAAGATTATGTTGTGCAGCAATCATCAAAATGCGCTGAAAAACAACACTTTTAGTCTTACTGTTTTTATAATTTGCCTCAAAGTACAAAAGTAGAGAAAAAAT
>CAIWVT010000440.1 GCA_903916135.1 uncultured bacterium | reverse complement strand
CATAGAAATTTTACTCTTTTTCATCTCAATTATGCAAACATGTAGAAAAAAACAGGAAATATACCATTGCTGAATTAATCGGGAAAGTCGGTGGAAAACTGGAGGGGAAAGAAACGAAGGCAATTGGGGGATCGTCATTTTTGATTGGGGAAAAAATACAGATTGTGAATGGATAAGCATGTGAATGAGTTGATATGCTGGAATAGCCTGACTGGGAGAAACCTCCGATGGTACCTTGCAACCAGATTGTCGACAACAGAAAGGTGAGATTACCGAGAGAATTATTACCAGGAAAGAAGTTGATTCATTTCAGCCCGAGTAAAAAAGGTTTGAGATGAAAGAGGGGTTATGGGGTGACATGACAACGAGTGGCACGTAAAACAATGTGCCGTAATAACTTTTCTAAGTAGAAAATCCTCATTAGCTTTGGTTTAATAGGCTTGTTATAGCCCGTTTTTCTTCTCATCTATAGCTAATCGGTTTATAATTAAATCAGAAAGGTCTAAACAATGAAAGGTTGTTCGTCTGTATTTCAGCTCCTTACCTACATTATTCATCATTCTCAAATTGAATATTCTAATTGAAGAAAGCACTAATTGATTATCCATAGCATTCTGAAAGTCTTTTTGATTAATTAAAAATAAAATTTCATCTCCTTCAGTTTTTTCTCCAAAAGCATCTCTTAATTCAATTCTTAAAGTCGGAATTTGATCAAGCAATGAATCAATACCATTTTGATTTAAAAATCTAAGAAATGGCAATTTGGAAGCATAGACCATAAATGTCAACGATTTGTTTGATTCTTCAAATACTGATAAAACAGGAACTGCGTTAACATTAATTCTTGATATACAATTTGCTTCTTTGAGAAAATTAGGTAAACAAGTAATATTCCAATAATTAAACTCACTTGCCAAGTAATTAGGAATGGCAGATTTAAGGTACTTTGATAATGATATTATTAGTTCCTCAAAATATGGCTTTTCTTTTAGTATTAGAAACCTGTCTTTAAACTTTTCTCGCACGGCTACACTATCGAATTTGCTTCCTGTTAAACTATTGAACTTTATGTCGCTATTCCATTTATGTTGATTGGATTCGTTAAAAATATTTAGAAATTCTACTTGTTTAAGATTGCGTATTCTTAAATTATTTGTTTCAAAAATCGAGATTGTATTATTTTCTTCTGACAGCAATGAACCCTCTTCGACTGGTTTGAAATAAATAGTCTCAATGTCATTACATTTCTTATGATGCTGTCTAATTCTAATATGAATCTTCTTTGCTTGTCCGATGTAGTATTCATTGTTTTTGAGTTCAAGGATGTAAATACCACTGCTTTTCTCGTCTTTTAATTTGGTAAAGCCAATTTCACTTAACACAAATGGCATGTCTCCAATTTCTTTATTTGTGATAACCGCCTTTCTAATTTCATTTATTTTCTCAATTTTTTCTAAGTTCGCGGTTTCTATTAGAAGTAATTTGGCAATATCCTTATTTGCTTTTTTAAATTGGTTAGTTAAGTTATACAAATCGGCTCGACATTTTAACGCCGCTTCGTCTTTATAATCTAATAAGTGATTCGAGAACAATTCAATACCCTTTTCATAATTTTCTAAACAGCTGTAGCTAACGCCTAAATAGAAATCAATGCTGTATAGTTCATTATTTAAAGATTTTGCTTTCTCTAAATCGATGATAGCTAATTCATATTTTTCTGTCTTATAATAGCAAATGCCTCTATTATAAAGACCTGTCGCATAATTTGGGTGCAACTCTAAAGCTTTTGTAATATCAATAATAGCTTTATCATACTCTTCCAATTCAATATACGCTTTGCCTCTGGCACCTAGGAATAAATAGTTTGAATTGTCTATTTCAATTTTGGAATTACAAAAATCAATTAGTCCGGCAAAGTCTCTCCTGTCGTAATAATTTGATAAAATTGCCATATTCTGAACATTGTCGATCATCTTTTAGATCCGATTTTTAAAATGGGCTAAAGTCGGGTCACGCATGGGAATTTCATCCCTGCGTTCCCACAGAACCGTAGGT
>CAIWVT010000439.1 GCA_903916135.1 uncultured bacterium | reverse complement strand
TTTAAAGGTGTCGATGTAACTATAATGATGTGTTGGATTCGGAATGTTATCTAAGCTACCATCTCCAAAATCCCAGAGATAAGAATTAATTGAACTACCAGAGATTGATGATTTGTCGTTGAATCTAAACAAATTATCCTTGAAGCAAAATACTGTATCTTGACTAAATGCAGCTTTAGGCTGAGGATACACTGTCAAAACTGTATTGCTTGCATCAGGGCAACCTAAATTAGATAGAACTTTTAGAGAAACATTATATATTCCGGCAATCTTATAAATATGACTTGTATTTTTCAGATTGCTTGAATCACCATCATTAAACTTCCACATCGACGACATACTACCACTACTAATCGTTGTATTATTCGCAAATATGAACTGATTAACTCCCAGACACTGATTATCGCTGTTAACTGTATATTTGATAACAGGATTTGGATAAACATCCACACTCTTTATCAAACTGTCGGTACAGTTATAATAAGATGTCGTAATCAATTTAACAGCAAAGGTATTCGGTGTAATATAATTGTGATTTGGAGAAATCAATTTTGAAGTAGCATTATCTCCAAAACTCCATTGATTTTTATAATTACCCGAGCTTATTGAGCTATTATTGGTAAATTGATAATTATTACCAACTAAACATTGAGTGGTATCATTAATACTAAATGCAGTTAGCGGATGAGGTCTGACAAAAGTTGTTTTGTTAATAGTATCCTTACATCCATAATCAGAAGTTGTAATTAACTGAACTGAAAATGTTCCGGTAATACCATAATTATGTGTTGGGGATAAAAGCAAGGATGTTGCTGCATCGCCAAAGTTCCAGTTGTTTGTATAAGTACCTGAACTTATGGTGCTACTATTTACAAAAGAGAATAAATTGCCCCGCAAACATTGAGAAGCTGTATTCGTACTAAATTGTGATACTGGGTGAGGTCTGACATAAACCGATTTTGTGACGGTATCCTTACATCCATAATTAGAAGTACTTACAAGCTGAACTGAATATGAACCTATGCTTGAATAATTATGAGTTGTTGAGGTTAGAGATGAAGCTCCATAGTCGCCAAACATCCAAAGGTTAGTGTACGAACCTGATGCTATCTTGGAAGTATCAGTGAATGTAAAGAAATTACCCCTGAAGCACTGCGAGTTCGAATTAATTTTGTAACCGGCAATTGTCTGAGGTCTGACATACACATTTTTGGTTATACTATCCTTACAACCATAGTTGGAAGTGGTAACAAGTTTTACAGTAAAGTTAGCAACGCTTCCATATGAATGAGTTGGAGATGCAATTGTAGAAGTAGTATTGTCGCCAAATTTCCAAAGATTTGAATATGAACCTGATCCAATATAAGTATTGTTGGTAAATTTAAATGAATTCCCTTTAAAACATAACGAAGAATCAGTTAAATAGAAAGTTGAGTTAGGATTCATTCTGGTATAAACATTCTTCGAGATACTATCCTTACATCCGGTACTGGTAGATGCAATTAGTTTAACCGAGTATCCACCTATTCCTGTATAGGTATGAATCGGAGAGGTTGTTGTTGATGTTGATGCATCGCCAAATTTCCAAAGATAGGTTGATGCTCCTGATGTACTATTTGTAAATACAAAAGAATTACCTCTGAAACATTGTGATGTGTCATTTATTGAAAATGCCATAGTCGGTTGTGCTCTCACATATACATTCTTTGTAATACTATCTTTACAATTAGCAGCATTAGAGGTAATTAATCTTACCTGATATGTACCAGTTGCGATATAACCATGTGAAGGACTCACTAAGATTGAGGTTGCGCCATCGCCAAACCTCCATAAATTCGAAGTGTTACCTATAGATGTATTGGTGAAAGTGAAATTATTATTTTTCAAACAAAGCGCAGTATCAACCATTGTAAAACCGGTAATAGGTTTGGCTAGCACATCGAGTGTTTTTGTAGCACTGTCTTTACAGCCAT
>CAIWVT010000438.1 GCA_903916135.1 uncultured bacterium | reverse complement strand
GTGTTGGAATTTTCTATAAATATTAAATCCCTATGGGATTGAGGATTTTAGTGTGCAAACCAGTCCCATAGGGACAAAATGTTTATAGAAAAATATACCTCCACAACCTTAAGTCCCGTAGGGACGTAATATTGCTGAAACTTGAGCCTTGTGAGGAATTGAAAGGGATTCAACATATTTTTCTCGGACAACAATGATTTAAAATAATGAATAGCCTGTAGCCTATAAAGATATTTTAGAGGGAGGGAGAGCCTGTCGCCGAACAGGATTTTTGTGGAATAGTAAAATAATTTATTATTTTAAATAACTCAATCTAAATCAAATACTATTTTTATTGCCTTATCAATTTTCAATAAATCTTCAAATGAAAGTATTCCAATTATATCAACTAATCGTTTTTTATAATCAATGGGTCTTGTCTGCAAACAATCAGCTACAGATAATTTCGACAAGCCATTTTGCTTTGTAGGTTCTATAACTACATTAGTTATTATACGTGATTTTTTATCGTTAAATTCTGTAACGGGAACAACTTGAATTACTGGAATTCTCTCGTTATATACATTGTTTGTAACAATTATACAAGGGCGTATTTTCCCGGTTTCAGAACCAAGAGTTGGATCAAGGTTTACAGTTATTACCATTCCTCTAACAAGCGTAGTAGCCATTATTCCATATCATTTAAAGATGTTTGTGTTAAATCTTGTAAATCACGATCACTATTATATATTTCTGAATATAAATCAGCAGATAATGTTAATTCACTGCGTTTTTGAATTTCTTTCTGAATTAATCGAATGGCATAATCCAGCAATGCTGTTTCATTAGTAAAACCAAAATCCTTATACTTTGAAAGTATTTGGAATTGTTCTTTTGTCAATGTTAGTGTCTTGTTCATATTGTAGAATTATGCAGATAAAAAACTCAGAATTTAAACTATAATTTGGCTACAAAAGTACAGTTTTTTTTTCAATTTTAAAAAAAAAAATTGAATTCTTCGGGTCATATATTGGTCATTTAATTAGCCGAAATTACAGCGAAGACTTCACTTCCCGTGAAGCCTACGCTATTTATTGGGGTAGGGGATGCAAACAATGATTTATGAACTTCGAAGTTTGAAAGGTTGGACAACGGAGTTTTCGCCGAAAGGTGATAATTGTATTTTCATACAAAATAATAATAAAACTACTTAATCGTTAAGTAAAATGATTACTATGGAATTATCAACTGCAAAAAAAATGAACATTATGACAAACGATATTAAAAAGGCTATTCAAGAAAAAGACCTTAGGATATTTTCGCTGTATTATTTATTCAAATATGGCTACACATCTACAAAAGCAACAAATATGTGCATGTTTGCCGGTTTGGGCAACGTGCAGATGATCATTGAATTTCTTAATGATGGTGGACAGCAAGAGTTGCTAAAAATACCTGGCTGTGATAATAAAACAATTCTAAGTCTAAAAAAATTATGCAAGCAATTTGCTAATCAAAATACAAATTCAGTATATTTTGAACAATTTGAGCGAAAAATTGCTGAGCAAGGCATCAGAATAGAAAAAAGAAAAAAAAATATATTAGAGGAAGAAAACGAGATTAAGAAAAATATTGAAATAGTGAATACCTATCGAAAAATTGAGAAATTAATCCCTGAAGATTATGATTTGAAAACATTTATAATTGACGAAAATATGTCTTCTTGGGCGAGTAAAGTTTTATGTTTTAACTCAGATATTAAAGATGTTAAAGAATTGATTCGTGTATTTGTTGGAACTCCTAACTATTTTTCGAGATTAAGAAATTGCGGAAGAATTACATCCAAGGAAATAGAAAATACCTGCTTAAACTATATGCAATCTTTAGAAAAGGAAATAGCTTAAATTATTTCGGTCAGAACTCAATGATAAAATCAGCACCTTCGATATGGTCATTTTGTTCGGATTTTGCACCTTATTAAATAAGCCCACTTCGAAACCACAAAGTAAAGAAACACCACAAACCTGCCTGCGTCACACAGTCAGATAGGGACACAAGGACACAAAGCCAGCCTGACTGTCTATTAGGTATCACAAAGCATTGTTTATCTGAATAAACAACTTTTAAATCTTCGTGTTTCTTTGAGTCTTAGTGCCTTTGTGGTAAGATTTTGACTTTTCGGAGCAGGCTCTTAAATTAAATCATTAAATCTCATTTAAACATCGCATCATCATGAAAAAAAAATCACTCATCACGCTCTATTCACTCCTGTTTTCCGGCTTGTTTCTTTTTACCATCTCATGTAAAAAAGAAACCAAAATACCCGAATTGTTTACTACTGAAATTTCAGCTATAACCCAAACCACTGCTTTGTGTGGCGGTTTTATTAATGCTGATGCCGCTAAAAATGCTGAAATTACCGAAAGAGGAGTGTGCTGGAGTTTAAGCGCCAATCCTACTAGTGCAGATAATAAAACTTCTGAAGGAACAGGCTCGGGAAGCTACTCAAGTGTGATTACCGGACTGACTGCGGGCACGGTGTATTATATGCGTGCTTATGCCACCAACAGTGCCGGAACAGGCTATGGAAATATCATTTCTTTCACCACCACCCAAGCGGTTTTGGATTATGAAGGCAATGTGTATCATACGGTGCGCCTTGGAACTCAAACCTGGATGGTCGAAAATCTGCAGGTTTCTCACTTTAAGGATGGCAGTATCATACCCTTTGTAATGAATGCAAGCACCTGGAATGGTCTCTCAACTGCAGCTTATTGCCATTACAACGATGATTTAACGGTTGCGGAAGTTTATGGTAAGTTATACAATTGGTATGCCGTTCACGACAGTCGCGGCATTGCTCCCGCAGGATGGCATGTGGCTTCGTGGGCAGAATGGACTGTGCTATATGATTATCTTGGAGGCGCAGACCTTGCCGGTGGCAAACTTAAAGAAAGCGGTTTTGTGCATTGGCAAAGCCCCAATACAGGCGCTACCAACGAAACCGGATTTACCGCTTTGCCTGCAGGCGAAAGAAACGATGCGGGTACTTATATGCAAATTGGTCAAGTAGCCTATTGGTGGACATCAACAGAAATTCTTAGCGGTTGGTCAGGGTTTATGGATGTAACAAGCGGGAGCACTAGTGCACAAAGTAATTATACAGGGCAAAAAGCGGGGTTTCCGGTAAGGTGTATTAAGGACTAATTGAATTGGGTGGGTTACAAAAAAACAATAGAATCGTTAGTTTAGACTATTAGACCTTAGCCGAAATAACAGCGAAGGCTTCACTTTTCGTGAAGCCTTCGCTATTTATTGGGGTAGGGGATGCAAACAATGATTTATGAACTTCGAAGTTTGAAAGGTTGGACAACGGAGTTTTCGCCGAAAGGTGATAATTGTATTTTCATACAAAATAATAATAAAACT
>CAIWVT010000437.1 GCA_903916135.1 uncultured bacterium | reverse complement strand
AGTTTATCTCCATAATCTTGCCACAAAGACACTAAGACTCAAAGAAACACAAAGTTTATACAACCATTTTTTTATAACATTATTTTCTTCTATTAAGTTTATTTCTTTCATCTTACCACAAAGACACTAAGACACAAAGAAACACAAAGTTTATACAACCATTTTTTTATAACGTTATTATCTTCGATAAAGTTTTTCTCCCTATTCTTGCCACAAAGACACTAAGACACAAAGAAACACAAAGTTTATACGACCATTTTTTATAACGCTATTTTTCTCTTTTAAGTTTGTCTCCCTATTTTTACCACAAAGACACTATGACTCAAAGAAACACAAAGTTTAAACTATCATTCTTTTTATACCGTTTTTAATTAATGGAACATTAAAATTAATAATATATCCAAGACGTCTGCCTGTTAGTTTTAAGTAACTTAATAATTGTGCAGCCCAAACAGGATTAGTATTTTCAACTGCTTTAAGCTCACAAATAACCAAATCGTTTATCAAAACATCAAGACGTAATCCTTCATCAAACACAAATTCGTCGAATATAATTGGAACTTTTACTTGACGTTCCACAAACAAGCCTTTCTCATTCAATACATGGCAGAAACAGACTTCATAAACCTTTTCCAAAAGACCGGGTCCAAGGCGGCTATGAACAATAAATGCTGCATTTACTATTTCTTTTCCAATATATTCTTCCTCTTCTGACAGAGGCAAATAATCATCCTTATAATTAATCGTGTCCTCGTTTATTTGTGTCATTCCATTGATTATTTTCTTTATGATTCTTAATATGCTTTTATCTTAGCTACTTATTATTCTATATTGCGACTATTTCCATCTTAATACCTTAGTGTCTTCGTGCCTTTGTGTCTTCGTGCCTTTGTGTCTTTGTGTCTTAGTGCCTTTGTGTTTAAATGTTTTCGTGTTTTATGATTGTGTCTTTTATCTTCTCTCCAAGAGGAGTAAATCTTGTTCGCAAGTCATCATACATTCATCATTTTTTCGTTCGCAGGTGCATATCCCAAAAGCTTTTTCCACAATTTTTCTTTGTGTACGTTTGTGCATTTGGCTCGAACCTGTTGCAGGACTTCCACTTTCAGAACGTGCAACAAATAGTAATGATAAATCGCGCATTTTATTGCGAATAAAATTAGCAGCACCCATATTCGCCGGCTCTTCCTGAACCCAATAAAAGTCTTCTACATTTGGATAGCCACACATAATTGTCTCAACATCATTTAGAGGAAAAGGATACAACTGCTCAATCCGAATAATAGCCACATCATTACGTTGATTCTTCTGTTTTTCTTCCGCTAAATCATAATAGACTTTGCCCGTACAGAATATGATTCTCGTAATGGCATATTTATCAGTGGTGGCATCATCTATAACATTTTTAAACGCCCCTTCACAAAGGTCTTCCACCGTGGAAACACAGACAGGATGACGCAAAAGACTCTTAGGTGTGAAAACAATCAAAGGTTTTCTATAATCTCTCAACATCTGACGGCGCAAGAGATGAAAGAAGTTTGCAGGCGTACTGCAATTAGCGATTTGAATATTGTTATCGGCGCACAAGGTCAGAAAACGTTCTATCCGTGCACTTGAATGTTCCGAGCCTTGTCCTTCATAACCGTGCGGGAGCAGCATCACCAAACCATTAAACACTTTCCATTTCTCTTCCGCACACGAAAGAAATTGGTCAATGATGATTTGAGCGCCATTAAAAAAGTCGCCAAACTGCGCTTCCCAAATAGCAAGAGTCTTAGGTGCAGCCAAAGCATAACCATATTCGTAACCCAATACACCATATTCCGACAAGAGGGAATTATAAATACTAAAATTGGCTTGCTCAGGATGCAGATTCCGTAAAGGTACATATTCCTCCTCCGAATCTTCAACCGTCAACACGGCATGACGATGGGAAAAGGTTCCCCGCTTCACATCTTGTCCACACAAGCGGACAGGAATTTGCTGCGTCAACAACGAACCATACGCCAACAACTCACACATCGCCCAATCCAACTTATTCGTTGTAAAAAGCATGTCATGACGATCGGCTTGTAATTTCACCACCTTCCGAAAGAAAGTTTTGTCGGATGGCAAGGTAGTTAATTTAGTGCCAAGCTCGAAAATAGTCTCCTTCGTAATCGGAAAAGCATGATGGCTTTCATAATCTTCAGCAACAGCTTTGCGAATATCTTTCCACAAATCGCTTAAAAACGGCGTGATGCTTGCATTGATCTTTTGTTTTGCCAACACCAAATCTGTTTCTAAGGTCTCATACAGATTCCTTTCGAACTCTTTCAACTCCTCAGATGTAACAGCCCCTTCCGAAAGTAGTTTTGTGGAATATATTTTAAGAGGATTGGGATGTTTCTCAATGATTTTATACAGTATAGGTTGCGTGAAGCGCGGCTCATCGCTTTCATTATGCCCATATTTTCTATAGCCTAACAAATCAATAAACACATCTTTATGAAACTCCTGACGATATTCCATTGCTAAAAGAATTGTATATACCACAGCTTCTAAATCGTCTGAATTCACGTGAAAAATGGGCGATTGTACAATTTTAGCAACGTCGGTGCAATACACACTTGAACGAGCATCAAGATAATTGGTAGTGAAACCTATTTGATTGTTCACCACAAGATGAACCGTGCCGCCATTTTTAAAAGCATCCAACTCCGACATCTGCAACAATTCATAAATGATACCTTGTCCGGCTACCGACGCATCCCCATGAATCAATATAGGCAAAATAGTATCGCCATCTCCTTTATATTGAATATCATTTTTAGCTCTCACGATGCCTTCCACCACAGGATTCACCGCTTCAAGGTGCGATGGATTGGGCGTTAACGTCAAGTGGATTTTCTTGCCGTCAACATTCAAATAATCGGAAGAATATCCCAAATGATACTTCACATCGCCCAACAAACTCTCATCATGATAGGGTTTCCCTTCAAACTCCGCGAAGATTTCTTCAATGGGTTTGTGCAAAATATTTGCCAACACATTAAGCCTTCCACGGTGCGGCATACCAATGACAAATTCTTTAAAATTCATTCCAGCACCTTTTTCAATAATAGCAGTCAAAGCAGGAATAAGTGCTTCAGCTCCTTCAAGAGAAAAGCTTTTTTGTCCGGGAAACTTCGTATGAATAAACTGTTCGAAATGCACTGCACGCGCAATTTTTCGCAACAGTTGCTGTTTTAAATCTTTTGAAAACGAAGGTGTGTTTTTGCACCCTTCCATTTTTCTTTTCATCCAGTTTATTGCTTCAGGTTTGCGGATATACATATATTCCACGCCCACCGATTGGCAATAGGTTTGCTTGAGTGTAGCAATAATGTCGGACAGCTTTGCATTGCCAATGCCAATTTCATTGCCTGCCTGAAACTGTTGTTCTAAATGCGAATCGTTTAAGCCAAAGTTCTCAATATCGAGTGTAGGGGTATATTTCCTGCGGGTGCGAACCGGATTCGTCAAGGTGAAATAATGCCCACGTTCCCGATATCCATTAATAAGATTGATTACCTTAAACTCATCGGGAACAGCTTGAAAGTTCTCAGCATTTATTGCTGTAGGCTTTTTATAATTTGCTTGCCCAAGTTCGAAACCTTTAAAGAAAAATCTCCAACTTGCATCAACGCTTTCGGGATCTGAAACATATTGTGCATACAAATCCTCAAGAACAGAAAAATCTAAATTGTATAAATCGGAAAGAGTGTCCATGTCATTAGTTTATTTAAAAGAAGTGCAAATTTACAAAATTTACTTCGTTGAGTGCATACTTTTTTTTATATGCCGTCAATTAATCAATAAAACATAAGAATTTGTTTTTTGAAAAATTAAACAAAGTACTCAATCGAAAGCAAGATTGTGAGGTGTTTACCGACCAATTTTTCTTTTCGGATTATTAATCTTACAGGGGTCTTGACGTGCATCAAACACATCTGTTATTAAAACCCCTTCCTTAACTTTTTTATAAACGATTTTATAATTCCCCTCCACGATATATCTGTGTCCTTCATGTATTTTCTCCAAAGAGATTTCTATTTGACCGGATTCAGGTTGCGCTATTAATTGTTTGGTTGCTAAAAATATTTCTGTTTTAATCTTTTTGGCAATAGAAATACCTGCCGCGGTCTTATAATATTTGTAGATATCGCGCAGCGTTTCGGAAGCAAAATCTGTCCAGAGAATCTTCATGGCTTTACCAACTTTCAGATTCTTCCTCCAATTGGTTTTGGGTTTTCACCCTGCCGGCATCATAATCCGCTGAGGAACGTTTCGCCCTCTCTATTAAATCATCCTCAGTAAGAGATTTAAGATTAATCGCTTCTTGTTTTTGAGTTTCATAAATAGCCGATTCAATCTTGCTAAATAAGGTATCGTCATCAAGACCTATAAGATATTCAATGATGTTTTGTTTGCGAGTTTGTAAGTCCATCTCAAAATTTTCTACAAATATACAAAGAAATTTTTACATGAATATGCACTGAGTTACTTTTCTTAATTACGAATGGTTTGTGTGCCTAATCAATTGTCATAAAAAATCAAACCAAAATTACACAATTCCTCTTTTATTACGCTATAATTTATAATCAATCGTTCTGTCTTGCCTTCTTTTCAATTCATTGGCATATTTTTTTCCAATCGTATCTTTATGTTCTTGGAGCCAATCAGTGAGTTTGGTTGTTCCTGCCGCGGGAGAATCCACACATAACAAACCCGCCATCAAACCTTTTATTTCCTCACGAGTTATCAAAACATCTCCCGTGATGAGTCCAACTGCTTTCGCAAGCCAATATCCAATCTCAACGGGCATCGAAATTATTCTTGATTTCTTTCCTAATATTATTTTGGAAATGATTTGAACCAAATCTTTATAGACAAACGTTTCCGGACCTATAGCATCTATGATAACGTTTTCGGTTTTTCCCCCTTGTTCTATTGCCAAATCGGCATAATCGCCCACGAAGATCGGTTGCAAGCGATAATCTCCTTTGCCAAATGTGCCGAAGATTGGAAACTTGCGTATCATCCAGGCAATATTGTTGATTAAAATATCTTCATCGCCAAACAAAACCGCTGGTCGCAGTATTGCATAAGACATACCTGAACGTATCAATGCTTCTTCCAATATTCCTTTACCGGAAAAATATTCAAGAGGCGAGTTCTTATCAGGATTCGTGATACTTGTGTGCACAATTCTTTTAACACCGGCAGATTTTGCTGCTTCAAACAAGATGAGGGTGTTGTCAACTGCCTCCGAATGAAGAAAAGTTTTATGATTGAACCGTACCCAATACGTATTGTATAATACCGAAACGCCCTCAAGCTCTGCTGCTAATTGTTGAGGATTATCGAAAGAGTAGGGAACGGCATGAATTTTATTTTGAAAATAATTTTTTCGATGCAATGAATTCGTAAGCGTTTTGACCGTAATGTTTTTATTTAAGAGTTTTTCTGCAATATATTTGCCCGAAAACCCAAAGGCTCCTGTAACTACATGTGTTTCCATAATTCTATGTTATTCCATATATACATACTGTGTTTTTTGATCCAAACCCGATTTGGTTTTAATGGCAAAGGTATAAAATGTTTTTTACAAATAGCGCGTCAATCCGGCACAATTATCTTTTTCGTTTACAATTTAAGCTAACTTCAATACCGTAGTTGAGAAAATAATTTGCGTGAAGTGGCTGTTGATTTTTATAGTTAGGATATTGCGAACCTTCATAGCGGTCAATATCTGACCAGTGGACAGAATCAACCCGATTGATTATATTCTTTGAAAAACATAAGCCAAATTGCATGTAAAAATTTACGCGTTTCCATCTGTGTCTGAAAGTAATCACAGGTTCAATAGTCAACCCCAACTTGTTTTTAAATCCTCCATCCGCATATTTTATTGCCGGATAATTATATTCTCCACAGTATGGATCATAAGAAAAAACTCCATGATAAGAGGTGAAAAAGGGCAGCGATAGTCTGGCTGTTAATCCAAGGTCGTTTTTTTTAAACGTGAAGAAGTAACTCGGTTGCAAATATAATTTATGATAGATGCTGGTGATTTCTTGATAATAATATTTATTAAAAAATATACGGGTCTCGCCAATAGTTGAACTTGCATTAAAATATCCATAGCCTGCAGAACATTCAAAATAGTTTCTTTTGTTGAGTCTGTAATAATACACTGCTCCCAAGTCGCCTCCGTATTGTAAACGATTACCCAAAAACAAGTTTGAGGCAATGCCCCAATGCTTTGTGAAAGCGTAGGAACCTTGATGTTCAAGGAATCTTGTGTTGCCGGTCAATTTCATATTAAGATCTTGAGCGCTGTCAAATAAACAAATATTTGGAGGATTTGTGATATATCCTTTTTGAATCAAACCAACGGTACAGGAACCAAAAAAACAAATGACAATTATGGCAATAAAGTTCCTCATGGTTTAATGTTTTAAATTCTTAGCAAAGATATAAAATATTTTTTACAACTAACTCATCAATCCGTAACTGCTATTTTTTTCGTCTCCACAAATTTCCCATCCAAGCTCACGCGCAGAAAATAAAACCCATTGGCTATGCCCGCCCTATCCAGAGTGATTTTGTTGCAATCGTGATAGGATTTTTGTTGAATGATTTTGCCTTGCAGGTCTATGATGGATAGGTCGAGGGTTTGGTAGGTTTTGTCGAAGGAGATTTGGGTGGTGGTGGAGAATGGGTTGGGAAAAACTTTTATTTGATTTGAAGTTTCATCAACAGAGTTTATTGAGGTAATTAACGGGCAATTTATTGCTGTGTCTGGATAAAGCGTTTGCCCATTTTGTTGAAAGCAAGTTATGGTGAATACATTATAATCCGTCACATGACCAGGAGATTGAAATAGTAAGCCATTTGTAGAACCAATACCTTCTATCATATAAATACTGTACCAATCATTAATGAACCACCTTTTATGATATTTATTTCCAACCATAACCGAATCTATGCTAATTACAGTATCTTTTAAACTCATAATTGTTTCAAGATACCCTTTAATAGTATCTCCTATTTGCAAATTAAAATCATAAAACAACTGCTCAACACTAAAAGAGGGAGGAACAATAAAAACTTTTCTTGCTACAGTGTCTTGTCTTATGGCACCTTGATAGCCAGAAAAATCTATAGGTGTGCAAGTCCCTGAATAAATAGTTTGAATAAATGGAATTGTTAGTTTATGATATATCTGACTATTTATTAAAGTGTCTCCTGAAATCATTATTGAAAAATGATCATCAACCGATCCAAATTGGCAGAAACGATGACGTTCAAAATTCCACACCACATTACTATCAGGAAAAGGATGATAAACATTGGTCTGAGCAAATGAATTTGACAGAAACCCTAAGAAGCAAACAATAAGTATCAATTTTTTCATACCTTTAAATTTTTAATCCGTAACAACCACCTTTTTCGTCTCCACAAATTTCCCATCCAAGCTCACACGCAGAAAATAAAACCCATTGGCTATGCCCGCCCTATCCAATGTGATTTTGTTGCAATCGTGATAGGATTTCTGTTGAATGATTTTGCCTTGCAGGTCTATGATGGATAAGTCGAGGTTTTGGTAGGTTTTGTCGAAGGAGATTTGGGTGGAGATGGAGAATGGGTTGGGAAACACATTTGTTTTGGGAACTTCTTCATTTGTGCTTATTGAGGCTGAAGGGTCGCGATAAAAAAAGCGTGCAAAAGTATCAATAGTAAAGGTAGGATTCGGAAAATACTTGCTGCTTTCCATTATTTGCTCATTAAATAAAATGTAATGATGGTTTTTTACAATTCCGATGATGTTCGTAGTTTTTATTTTGTATTTTTCAGTATAACTTGTATCAATATAATGATATGAGGTGTCCATGCCATAGGTATGAACTTGTCTTACTTCATCGCTATACAAAATTCGCCTAATGAAATAAACGCTGTCATAGGTAGCACATGGCGTTATCAATTTGCCTACGCTAAGAACTTTCCCTTTAATCAATGAACTAAAGGAAGAGCTTATAGAAGTATTTATTACCCCCGGGTCTTGACATCCACCCCAATTATCTCTATAGGTGCTATAGGAACTATCGCTGAAAGTAGCCCCGGGAGTAACAGGATAACTTAGTATTCGAGCTGAATTGGAATAACTAGTTGCATATGCAGTATACCAAACAAGACCAAGTTGGCAAGACATATAATAGGAATTACCGTTTCCGTCATCGTAAACTCCTGTCTGGTTTGAAATATAATAATGCTTAGAAGGCACTGGTCCTAAAACATAAATATTAGAGGAGTCAATTGGAGTAGTGGTTTTAGAACAATACGCAAAACCATTCATATATCCATAGGTGCAGGGAGAAGTGCTGGTGAGGTTATAGGTTGAATAATTTACCGAGTCAACATTTATATAGTTTGTAACTAGTATAATGGTATTTAATGAAGGAGTTCCAGGCGATGGAGCTAAATGAAAATCTTGATAATGTAATGGGGCTTGTGCAAAATTCTGAAATGTCAGAAATGCAAATACTGTAAAGAATAATAATTTTTTCATACCCATAATTTTTAAATTTACACTAAACCTTATTACATACTCGCCTGTTTTCATTT
>CAIWVT010000436.1 GCA_903916135.1 uncultured bacterium | reverse complement strand
GGGAGTAGAAAATTGTCTGAACCGCTGATTTGTTTGATTGGTATGATTTTTATGATAAGAATAAATTGGCTATAAATGAAAAAATAAAAATGCAAAATTAAAAACTTGAAGAAGTTACAGTAATAATTGTACATTTGTACTCAAATTAAAAAAGGAAAAATAAAGAAAAGAATAAAAGAAAAATAAAAAATAGCGTTTAGCCGAATTCTGTATCTGAAAACGACCAATTATATGATATCACAGGATTGTAAGCATAACGCCACGCGAAAGCGTGGTCGTTGTTTTACACTTGTGATAGGGTTCTTGGTCGGACCTCAGATACAGCGTGGGCAATTTGACCACGCTGTTTTTTTTTGTAACAAATAATAAAAGTGGAGTTCAGAGACCACTTTAAAAAACGGGCTTGTCTCACTCAGGTTTTAATTAAGTGGGGGCGGTATCTGAAAAGCCTAAGAGTAGGAAATTAAAATTAAAAGTATGAAGAAAAGAATTTTTATTTTAAGTATTGCTCTGTCTATTTTGTTAATCATTGGTGGATGTAAAAAGAATACGAATGCTGCTGCAAAGACTGGGAACGTCATTTTTTCGACGACCTTTACAAATGGTGATATTAGTGTCACAATTCATGGTGAGACTAAAACATTTGAATCTTATCTTCAAGATTCTCCTGCATGTGGAACTGTAAGCACCCATTGTGCTAGTTTTTCACTTCCTATTGGAACCTATAATTTTACAATGAAGTGTAACCAAGGTTTCCCATGGGGAGAACATGATGATTATTATTCAGTAACTTCAGTAACAATCACTGAAGGAGGATGCACTAATGTTAGGTGGTAAAAAAAATATCAAAATCCCGTTTTTGAGAAAATAAATAAAAAGAAAAAATATATTTAATAAGAAGTGGAGTTCAGAGACCACTTTAAAAAACGGAAAGTGAATAAAAAAATATATGAAAAAAAATAAATTAATGATTGCTGTTTTTATTAGCATGGTTATTAGTCTATCTAGCTGTGTTACACAATATGTGCCATTTAAAGCCACAGGTGGTTACAAATCAACCCAATTATCAGAGGATTCATATCAAGTAAGGATTTCATGTAATGGTTTTACTACACAAGATAAAACATCTCAGTATGTTCTAAGACGGTGTGCAGAAATTACATTAGAACAAGGTAGAAGATACTTCATAATAATTGATAATCAAAATCTAAGTACTATTGGTCAAGTTCAGGGTAAAATCTACAGTTTCCCTTCAGGGCAAGCCACATGTAAAACTTTAAATTCAAAAGATCAATCACCAAATGCACTTGATGCAGTTATAATAATTAAAGAAACAGAATTAGCAGCAAAGAGTAGACTATCAACTAAAGCTAGAGATGCATTTAATAGCTTTAATAAATAAGTAGAATTCAATAATTTTAAGCTTAATTAAGAACTTTTCAATTTTCATATTTACAATTTAATCATTATGAAAAACAAAAACTTTATTTACCCATTAATCATTATGGGCGTAGTATTAATGCTTTCTATTAGTTGCAAAAAAGAAGAGAAGAAAATAGGTAAAAACTGGAAGTTAATAAAATATGAAGAAAACGGCCAACAAATAGCTATTAGTGGATCAATATGTCTAAATATATCATCTGATGGCACATATAATACTAATGCCTCTTTTTTCCCAACTGGTGGTGGCACATGGTCATTAAGTGATGATGCTAGTCATCTTCTATTATTTTCCGACTATGGTAATACATATGAATTTTCCATTGCAAAGTTGACTAATAAAGTGCTTACACTTTATGACGAAATTGATCCGTCCACTGGGAATTGGAGTAATTCATATTGGGAGCCTTATTAAAATAATATTTGTTTTTGCCCCTTTGGTCTGTGGTTATAGAAGAAAAACAATTTAAGTTTGGCTAAGGTTGCACATTAGTTAATTATATAATAAAAGGCTTGCCACACACTTAGGCAAGCCTTTTTCAATTTACAAAACCTTAGTAGAAATGAATGACATACGATAACCATGACCTTATTACCTTATTAAATTGTATAAAAAAAACGTTGATAGTAAAAGAAGGTAATAAGGTTGGTTTTTGTGGGGGGTTGGTTTTTCTACTAAGGTGGAGGAAAGGGAGAAGGTTTTTATTTACTATTTAGGTTTCGGGTGAGAAGTTGCAAAATGTCGCACAACAGATTAGTCATCTGATGACTTTGGCACAACAATGCCAATCAGATGTGTGAATCATATAACTTTTTTACAGAATTATATAAACCTTAATACAGCAAAACGTCGCACCTTTGCACTTGATAATATATGTATTAAATTAGAAATTAAACTTCAAAGGAGAAAAAGCAATGAACATAAACGGACAAGAACAACCTCGTCAAGACTGGCAGGATCACTTCACGGGTCATCATCTGAACAAAGGAGCATGGAGATGGAAACGCATACATCATTCATGGATATTTTGGGTTTTCCTGGTTTTGATGTGTTTTGCCATCTTGTATTATATAACAAGTGTGGATTTTGCCTTTGCGCCGCGCCCACAAACATCGCCGCAAACAGAAAAACAAACGACGCCGTAAAGAGAGTTCGTTGTGTCTTTGTGTTTTTTTAGTTACACAGAGATGCACAGAGATTATGAGTTACACAGAGATTTATGGCGGCATTCGTAATTCGGAGATTCGTAATTCATTGAGGTTATATTAAGTGTCTATAAGGCGAAAAAAATATTGTTAACAAACTTTAGTTTTTAGATTTGATAAGAATGTTTACTTTTGCACAAAAAATTTTATAGATGAAAGAAGAAGATTTGATTTCGGACTATAAGGTTCAGAAATATATCCTGTATGCGGAGAAAAACGACGGCTCGTATGGCACTGTGGAGGGCGGTTCGTATATCATAGAGAACGATTTGGACGATTTTTGGCATAAGAAAAACCATCTGGAGAAAAGCTTGCGCGAGCGTTTGTTGAAGAACGAAATCACACCTATATATTACTTTATGGTGTTGGAAGAGATGACGGTTTCGGAATTGGCTTCGCGGGCGGGCATAGCCAAATGTAGGGTGAAGCAGCATCTGAAACCCGGAAAATTCGCTAAGGCACGGGTGGGCGATTTGCAGAAATATGCTGGGGCGTTCAATGTGCCTGTGGCGAATTTCTTTCAGATGGTGTTGACCTCAAACGACCAAAATTCTAAATATCATTTTTATCATCAGGAAGAAGCGGCGAAAGACCGCTACAGCATTGCGCAAACGGCAACGGCGAACGCGGTGATTATCCTAACTAAAGTGGAGGAAAAAGCATGAGCGGCACCCAACTACCTTTCGAGCATAAGATGTCGGCGCACTGCGAAACGGGCACGCTGAGTTCGCAACTGGCGTTTCACGGCATGGAACTGTCGGAAGCCTTGATTTTTGGCATCGGCAGTGGCATTTTCTTTGGCTATTTCAACAATAAGCGCTTTGCGTTTCCGACCTTCATCGTGCGCAGCAAACCCGGGCAGATACGGAAAAACCTGACGAAACGTTTGGGCATAAAATTCGAGACGGAGACGTTCAAAACCCCTCAACAGGCACAAGAAAAACTCGACGCGCTGTTGGCAAAAGGCATTCCGCCTGCCACTCAGGTTGATTTTTTCTTTATGGATTATTTGCCGCAATATCTGCGGGTGCATATCAATGTGCATTTTATCAATGTGGTGGGCAAAACCGAGGGCGGGGATTATCTGATAAGCGATTGCTATTATCCGAAAATAGTGGAATTGGCGAAGGAATCGTTGCAAAAGGGACGTTTCGCGGGGGGCAGCATGGCTCCTGAGGGTTTTTTGTTTTATCCCACGTTTATACCGAAGGAGTTTGATTTTGAGAAGGCGGTGCGCAAGGGCATCAAAAAGGCGTGTTTCAATATGCTGAAAATCCCGATTCCATTTTTGGGGATAAAGGGGATGCGGAAGTTTGCGAATCACATCACCGAGTGGCCTAAGTTAGCCATAGACGCGGAGGATTTGTCGCATCAGGTGAGCAAAATAAACATATTGTTGGAAGACCAAGGCACGGGCGGGGCAGGTTTTCGGTTTATGTATGCCACGTTTTTGAAGCAGGCAGCCGAGATACTGAAGCAACCCGAATTGGTAGATTTCTCGAAACGCATGATGGACAATGGGGACAAATGGCGCGAGATTTCGCTGATGGCAGCCCGCATGGGGCGCAACAGAGATTTGAGCGTGGAAAAGTTGCGGGAAGTGGGCGCGTTGATACACGAAAGAGCTAATGTGGAAGAGCGCTTCTTCAAGGAGTTGGCGAAGGTGGTGAAATAAATGGATTGAACAATTTGTGAAGAAATAAAGGATTTTTCTCGATAGAATCGAGTAAAAAGAATATTTTTGCAAAAAAACAAGACCAATAAAAAAAACGAAATAAAATCATGGACGATACCAAAGACCTGAAACTGCAAATCAAAGAGATGATTGTAGCTACTTTAAACCTCACGGATGTGAACCCCGCCGACATACTGGACGACCAACCCCTGTTTAGCGGGGAAAACGTCATTACTCTCGATTCTATAGATGGCATCGAACTCATTATGGCAATACAACGCCAGTTTAATGTGCGTCTGGATGACCAAAACCTCGCGCGCAATATCCTGAATACGGTGGATGCAATGGCAGAATTTATCACCTCTAAACAGGCTTCGTAAACAGCAAGCTTATGAAGAGTGCCTACCTCCTTGCAGGTATTCAATTCCGAGTTTTCTTTAAGCTTTTGCGAAGAAATAAAGTTTCGTGGCTGCCCAAATATCTGTTTCGATTCTTTTTCGTGTTGCAAAATGCAGTGTGGGCATCCTTGTTTGCCTGGTTGGACAGGAGGAAATACGGGAAGGAGGTTGAGGCATACACTTTGGAGAAAGACCCTATATTTATTATAGGACACTGGCGCACGGGCAGCACGTTTTTGCATCAGTTGATGAGTTTGGATGAAAACTTGTCGGCGCCCACACTGTTTCAGACGGCACAACCCAATGGTTTCAAGAGCGCGTATTATTATTTTCGTCCTATCATGAAAATGGCGTTGGGCAAAACTCGCCCTTTCGACCAAATGAAAAACAGCATGGACGAGCCGCAGGAAGATGAGTTTGCCTTGGTGCGTTTGATAGGCTTTTCGCCGATGTTGGGCTTGGTGTTTCCCAAAAAGTATTCCTTTTTCTTGAAGGAATATAATAAGTTTTTGCCCGAGACTAAGGAAGAAATGGAGAAATGGGAAAAGCAAACTCGTTGGTTTTACAAACGTTTGGCATGGAACAGCGGAAAACAATTGATATTGAAAAACCCGTTTCATACGTTTCGAATAAAGAAACTTTTGGAGATGTTTCCGCAGGCGAAATTTATTCATATCTATCGTAATCCGATGGATGTGGTGCCTTCCACGGTGAGGATGTGGTCTATAGTTGGTTCGCAAAACACCTTGAATCGCTGTTGGAAAAATCCCGAGATAGGGGATGTGTCGGAGTTGTTGAATTCCTTGCTCGACACGGTGGAACGAGACAAAAGTCTGATTCCAACAGGCGCCTACACGGAGATACGTTTCGAAGAACTGGAAGCCGACACTGTGGGTACGTTGAAGAAAGCGTATCAAAGTTTGGGCTTGGAATTTGGTGCGGCATTCGAGAGTCAGCTTGCGAAATATATGAAAGAAATACAGGATTACGAAAAGAATACTTATACGCTTACGGAAGAGGAAAAGTTGGAGATTCGCGAGCATCTTGAGTCGCATATCATCCGCCAAAACTATGGTTCAGCGTTTGGGAATTGATATTTTTAGGAGCAAACCACAGTGCATTTAGGACAAAAGTAGGGGTAAAGTAAACATCATAAGGCGATTTATAACGAAAACATTCGTATCTTTGCCGACCTTTCCTCTTATAGCATAAGATAAAAACAAAAAATTATATGGAATACAACACACAAAGGACGCTGCTTCGGATTTCGGAATACGGCAGAAATATCGAGAAAATGATAGAATTTGCCATCACCATCGAAGACAGAGACCGTAGAAATAAAGCAGCCAAGACCATCGTGGCAATCATGACACAGTTAAACAATCCTCAGAAATTGGATTCTTCTGAGTTCAAGCAAAAGATATGGGATCATTTGTTTATGATTTCAGAATATAAATTGGATGTGGATTCTCCATTTCCAAAACCCGACCCAAACATCAAGGAGCTTGAAACATTCAAATTGTCATATCCGAACAAGTTTATCAAGTTCAGACAATATGGCAAACATGCCGAAAACATGATTGTGAAGGCAGTTGACTATGAAGAAGGACCTGAGAAGGAAGCCTTGATACTGTTGATAGCAAATCATTTGAAGAAACTCTATTTGAGTTGGAATCGCGATTCTGTGACCGACGAAGTGATAGGCGAGCATCTGTCGAAACTTTCGGATGGTAAGTTGAAACTCGATGAAAATGTACGTTTGGATAATGTGAAAGAATTGATTACGACGACCCCTCCTCGCAAAAGAACTCAGGGCGGTGGCAAGTCGGGCGACAATCAAGGCGGCAAATATCGCGACAATAAGAATTGGAAGAAGAAGGGGGCGGGTTCGGGTAATTAATCCAAGAACTCAAACTATTAATAGCATACAATCTCAAACTGCTGAGAAACATTAAACATGGATACCATCAAAACCATTTCGGAGCACCGAAGCATACGCAACTATAAGTCAGATGCGATTGACGAGAGCATCTTGAATCAAATTTTGGAAGCCGCTTCCCGAGCCTCCACTACAGGCAATATGCAAGTATATAGCATTATTGTTACCCGTGATGAAGAAAAGAAGAAGCAATTGTGCGGCTTTCATTTCAATCAAAAGATGGTGGTGCAGGCACCGGTTATCTTGACTTTTTGTGCCGATTTCTATCGTTTCAATCAATGGTGTAAACAGCGCGATGCTGAACCCGGCTACGATAATTTCTTATCGTTTATGACGGCAGCGATAGATGCATTGTTGGCGGCTCAAAATGCTGCTCTTGCTGCGGAATCCTTTGGCTTAGGGATATGTTATTTGGGTACCACCACCTATAATGCTGACAAACTTATTGATTTCTTCCAATGTCCCGAAGGGGTCATCCCCATAACCACGTTGGTGGTGGGTTATCCCAACGAAAGTCCCGAACTGACCGATAGATTACCGCTTGAAGCTATCGTTCATCACGAAAATTATCAGTCATACACAGCAGAAATAATTGATGAATTGTATCAAGAAAAGGAAAATCTGCCACTCACGATGAAATTAATTGAAGAAAATCAGTTAAAAAACCTTGCACAAATCTTCACGCAGAAGCGTTATACAAAAAAAGACAATAAATATTTCTCAAAAAGTTTTTTGAATGTTATAACAAATCAGGGCTTTATGAATAATGATGAATAATTTTTTTTAATTATTCATTCTATTTGTGTAAATTTGCGTATATTTGCTAAAGTAAATTTTATACAAATGCGAAAGTCTTTATTTTTGCTCGTTTTTCTGTTTATCTCCTTTTGCGCCTTATCTCATGAAAAAGATTCGGTGAGTTCAAAACAATTGCGCTTTTATGAAAACAAAGGGCAGTGGGATAAAAGTATCAAGTTCAAAGCCGACCTCAACGAAGGCTATCTTCAATGTTTAAGCAATGGGCTGTGTTTTGTGTTTCGAGATCAATCGAAATACAATAAGCTGTTATCTTTTAAAATAAGAGCACAGGGGAAAGATATAAAGCCAGATTCAACGGACTTTATTATTGATTATCATGCCTATAAAACCAACTTCCTGAACTCCAATAAAGATGTAGTTATCAAAGGCTCTCAACAGGGGACGGATTATAGCAATTATTTTTTAGGCAACGATAAATCGAAATGGGCATCGAAGGTGCATAACTACGGCAATATAAAGTATGAGAACCTTTATAACAACATTGATTTAGAACTGCTGGAAAATGAGCATTTACTTAAATATCAATTTGTGTTACATGTAGGAGCCAATCCTAAAAATATCCTTATTGAATATGAAGGTGCAAACAGTGTTTCATTGCAGCATCGGAATATCATAATAAAAACCTCCGTAAATCAGGTTACAGAATTAGCTCCGCTTGCATTCCAAATGATTAATGGAGTGAAGACCATCGTTCCCTGCGATTTCAAACTTATTAAGAACAAACTATCCTTTGAGTTTCCTGAAGGATACAATAAAGACTATGAACTTGTCATTGACCCTATACTTATTTTTTCAACCTTTACGGGGTCGCAAGCGGACAATTGGGGATTCACGGCTACCTACGATGAATTTGGCAATACATATTCCGGTGGCATCTGTTTCAATGATGCTATGAATGGTTATCCTGTTTCGGTTGGTGCTTATCAAGTTAATTTCGCCGGAGGCGAAGGTACTTATCCATACGGTAGCACTACACCCGGTTGCGATATTGCGATTATAAAATACGATACAATAGGTCAAAACCGTCTGTATGCAACGTATTTGGGTGGTTCGAAAAACGACCTTCCGCACAGCACCATTGTGGATGCTGATGGCAACCTTCTTATATTTGGAACCACCGGTTCTGATAATTTTCCAATGACACCCAACACCTTTGATTCTACTTTCAGTGGTGGAACAAATATTACATACGATTATGTGCTTACCTTTTCATTGGGCGTGGATATGTATGTTGCAAAACTCAGTGAGGATGGTAGTCAGTTGTTGGCTTCAACGTATGTTGGTGGAACAAGTAATGATGGCAATAATTTTTATGCACCATTATGCCATAATTATGCTGATGGTGCTCGTGGGGAAATTAATGTAGATGTCAACAATAATGTTTACGTTGTTTCCACAACGGCTTCTGCAGATTTTCCTGTTACTACTGCTGCTTTCCAACCGACTTATGGCGGTGGAACTCTTGATGGATGTGTATTTATGATGGACAATAACCTTCACAACATGATTTGGTCATCTTTTATAGGAGGAACTGGACTTGATGCTGTGTATGGAGTTGTGGTTGACGATAGTTCGCGGGTTTATATCTGCGGGGGTACTACCTCACTTGATTTCCCGACAACAGCAGGTGTTTTGCATCCTGCATATATGGGTGGAACTGCTGATGGTTTCATCGCTAAGATATCTTCGAATGGAAGCACCTTGCTTAAGTCCACTTATTATGGAACGGGAGCTTATGATCAGACGTATTTGATGGATAGGAGCAAACAAGGTTACATCTATGTGTATGGTCAAACTGCTGACACGGGAACCTCTTTTATCTACAATGCATTGTGGAATCATCCGGGTGCAGGGCAGTTTTTGAGTAAGATTTATCCGAATCTTGACAATTTGGTATGGTCAACGACCTTTGGCACGGGCAACGGAGGTCCTGATATTTCGCCTACAGCTTTCTTGGTGGATTTGTGCGATAAAATTTATCTTTCCGGATGGGGTGGATCCGTAAACAGTTTTGGAGGCACATCAGGTTTGCCTATAAGTAGTGATGCTTTTCAGAGCACCACGGATAATAGCGATTTCTATCTATTGGTTATCAACGACGATGCTTCTTCTATGGTGTATGGTACTTATTTTGGCGGACCCACGAGTGCGGAACATGTGGATGGGGGCACGAGTCGTTTCGACCGCAAAGGGAAAATTTATCAGTCGGTGTGTGCCGGTTGTGGTGGACATAGCGATTTTCCTACTACACTAGGAGCTTGGTCAAATCTTAATAGAAGTTTTAATTGTAATAATGGGACTTTTAAATTCGATTTCATGCTTCCCATCACCATTGCCGATTTTCAATTGCCTCCTGTAATCTGCCTTCCTGATTCTGTGCATTTCATCAACACATCTTTTTCAGGTGGTGCCGGCATGACTTATATGTGGACTTTTGGAGATAACACTTCTTCCACTGTTACAAATCCTATACATTATTATACTACTTCAGGAGTTTATACGGTAACACTTGCTGTTAAAGATACCGGAACGTGCAATTTTGCAGATACTATTGCTAAACAAGTGGTGGTTCTTTCTAATTCAAGCGACACCATCCCTCCTAAGTTTATGTGTCTTGGCGATTTTATTCAAATCGGCTTACTTCCTACAGGCGATACTAATGTTACGTATCATTGGTTCCCTCCGTTTTCATTGAGCGATCCATATATTTGTAATCCAATTTCAAATACTACAACTACTACAACTTATGTATTGCTGGTTTCGAATGGAATTTGCACGGATACCTTGCGACAACGTGTAGTGGTGTATCATCTTGATGCCTACGGAGGCAATGATACTACCACTTGTGATGGGCAGATGACGCTAACAGCTAACACGGCACAAGATGTCAATAGTTATCATTGGTCAACAAATCATGATTTCACCGATTGGCTGAATGCGCCGCCTTCAAACCCATCTTTCACTACAAATATTTCCGCTCCTACCTATTATTATATCTCTGAAAGCAACGGTTATTGCTCAGGCATTGATAGTGTGCTGGTTTCTTTTGTGGTGGTGGCTGATTCGTTTCATTCAACTTCGCCTGCTTGTCATGGAATGTGCGATGGGTGGGCTTCGGTAGTTATTTCCTCAGGGCATCCGCCTTTTCATATCTTATGGAGTAATGGTGCCACCACCGACACCATCAGTAATCTATGTGCAGGAACCTATACCGTTACCATCACCGATAATTCTACCTGCATATCCATATCCTCTATCGTAATCACCCAACCCGATTCTATTGTTTCTACAGCTCAAATATTTAATATTCCGTGTAATGAAGCATGTGTGGGCACTATTACTTTAACAACCACAGGAGGTACTTTTCCATATACATATATTTGGAACAATTTGATGACAACGAATCCTATTACAGGTTTGTGTGCCGGAACGTATGCAGTAACTATTACGGATTCTCGACAGTGTCAACAGGCAAACTCATTTAATCTGATTGTGGACTCAATATTTAACCATGTTTCTGTCTGGTCGGATAAAGACACCATTTATCAAAGCCAATCGAGTGGTTTGCACGCATCGCCTGTACCGGGTACTAACTACACTTGGTATCCAACCACAGGCTTAGACAATCCTTTTTCACAAAACCCCATAGCCTCGCCCAATCAGACTACGATGTATTATCTCACTATTGCTGATTCGTACGGATGTATCTATAGAGATTCGTTGCGAATTGTGGTGCTCGATGTGTTTTGCGCCGATCCTTATGTGTATGTGCCCAATGCTTTCACGCCAAACAATGATGGCAAGAACGATGGATTATTTGTGCGTAGCAAAATGGTGAGCGAACTTACTTTCTTGATTTATGACCGCTGGGGTGAAAAGATATTTGAAACCAACGACATGAAAAACGGATGGGATGGCACTTTCAAAGGTAAGCCTTGCGACCCGGGTGTGTTTGTTTATTATCTCAATGTAACCTGTCATAACCAAACCAAATACTTTAAGAAGGGTAATGTTACGCTGATTCGGTAGGAATTTAGCAGAATCTGATAATTGTTACCAACAAAAAAATCAACCTTGAATTTGGAAGTGTGAACCCTGAACTAAAAACTTGTACCATGAATCTTTTTGTGTAATTTATCAGAAAATATGCCTTCATGACCATTCAGCAAATCCTTATCAAATATTGGGGCTATTCGACTTTCCGTCCGATGCAGGAAGACATCATCAATTCGGTGCTTTCCAATAAAGACACATTGGCATTGCTGCCCACAAGTGGAGGGAAATCCTTATGCTTTCAGGTGCCTGCCATGGCGCGTGAGGGATTGTGCATCGTGGTTTCTCCCTTGATTGCATTGATGAAAGATCAAGTTGCCAACCTCCGTTCGCGGGGCATCAAAGCCATAGCGGTTTATTCGGGCATGACCACCGAGCAGATAGACATAGCTTTCGACAATGCGGTGTTCGACAAAGAAGTCAAATTCCTGTATCTTTCGCCCGAACGTCTGCTGACAGGTATTTTCCGCGAACGCCTCAAACGCATGAAAGTTAATTTACTTGCTGTGGACGAAGCACATTGCATTTCGCAATGGGGCTACGACTTTCGTCCGCCCTACTTAAAGATAGCAGAAATCCGTGAATACATTCCAAATGTTCCGATATTGGCACTCACGGCAACAGCCACGTCTATTGTGGTGGCAGACATTCAAGAGAAACTTCTTTTCAAGAAAAACAATGTGCTCCAAGTGAGTTTCGAGCGTAAGAACCTTTCCTATTTTGTGCGCAAAGATGAAGACAAACTCAATATGCTGCTCAAAATTGCCCTAAAAAATAAAGGAACGGGTATCGTGTATGTGCGTAATCGGAAAAAGACCAAAGAAGTTTCCGATTTCTTAAACAAAAACAAGGTGAGTGCCGACTACTATCATGCAGGTCTTGAACATAAAGTACGCGACCAAAAGCAGAACGCTTGGTGGCGCAATCAAAAATATGTGATGGTTGCCACCAATGCCTTTGGGATGGGTATAGACAAAGCCGATGTACGCTTTGTGGTACATTTGGATGTGCCCGACAGTATCGAAGCCTATTTTCAAGAATCGGGACGAGCAGGACGGGATGAAAAGAAGGCGTACGCTGTGTTGCTGTATGAAAATTCGGATGTGATGGATGCCTACAAGAATTTCCAAGATGCTTTTCCCGATAAAACCATAATACGAAAAGTATATGACTGCCTGTGCAATTTTTTTCAGTTGGCGATGGGCAGTGGGCGCGACACGAGCTATAATTTCAATATCATCGAATTCTCCGAACATTATAATTTGTCGTCAAGAGTGGCATACAATGCCATCAAGTTCTTGGAAAAAGAGGGCTATGTGGTGCTTTCCGAATCGTTTAACGAACCTTCGAAATTGTTTTTCAGCATCAACAATACAGAGCTATATAAGTTTCAACTGCAAAACCCACGCTACGAAAACTTCATCAAACTCATCCTTCGCCTCTATACCGGACTGTTCAACGATTATGTGAAGATAGATGAGCACGACATTGCTCAGAAAATGAATATGCCTTTTGAGCAAACCATAAAAACATTGAAAGAATTGATGGTGCAAAATGTGTTGCACTACGACCAACGTTCTGATTTGCCTGCCATCATCTTCACCTCCGAACGTCAAGAAAGTCGCGACATATTGCTTTCGGACGAAAACTATAAGATACTGAAAGAAAATGCCCTCAAGCGGCTCGAAGCCATCACCGAATATGTTTCGGAAAACAGCAAATGCAGGAATCAATTCCTTTTGGACTACTTTGGCGAAACAAACAGCAAACGTTGCGGCATCTGCGATGTGTGTGTCAACAGAAATCAACTTAGCCTGTCGGAACTCCAATTTGATAAAATCGTGGAATGCATCAAACCTCTGCTCACCGTAAAGAGCTTATCTTTAACGGACATCATCGAAAGCCTCAAAGGTATTCCCGAAGATAAACTTATCAAAACATTGCAATGGCTTACGGATAATTCTAAAATTATATACGAGAAAGATGGGACTTATAGGTGGAATATTTGAGGGAGAGTAATTGGAGTGCCTAAAGTACTTGGAGTGCCTAAAGTATTTAAAGTGCCTAAAGTATTTAAAGTGCCTAAAGTACTTGGAGTGTATAAAGCCCGCCTGAACAAATTCCTGTCTGGCTGCGTCAAGGCTGCGAGATTCACTCATAGACCTAAAATTGTAGTTTTTTAGGAGTTGGGTAAATTAGATTAGTTCAATAATTCCATTTTTGAAATCAATACTTAGCTTATGATTCAGAAAGAAATCAACACCAAGGATACCATCGTAAAATGTTGACAACTTAAAATCATGTACCCCTATAACAAAATTGCTTCTTTTTAAGCCTAAACAAAAGATAGACCGTGTTTCCAAGAAATCTACTTTAATACTATTCCCACCAAACCCCATTAAGTTCTCAGATTTGCAAAAATCAGAAGAAAGATAACCAATAGACTTCAAAAGAGCGGCATTAATAATAGAATGAGAGGCACCCGTGTCAACAATAAAAATAAAATCTCTTGTGCCTGTTTTCCCTTTTATTAAAACCTTTACAGGAATTTTTCTGTATTTAACCTCAAAACTGTCAATCATATTAAAAGAAGTTCAATAAAAGTTTCTCATTAGGAATTTTACCGAAGAATAAAATAGTAAAATGCTTTTTAGGGTTTGTGTCTTCAAGCACCATGTTTTCCACTTTGTCTCTATTCGTATTCCAATAAGAAAGATCGCCTTTAATTAGTTTACCCGTTTTTTCAGAATAAATAGGGTTGTAAATTAATGCCCAAGAATCGCCAATTTTATTTTTAATTTGGCTGTATGATAGAGTTTCCATGATTTATTTTTTACAAAAGTACAAAAAAAATAATTACAATTTGAATAATGATATAAAAATACCTTTGCAACACTACGAATTTTATAAGGAGTGCTCTATAGTTCTTCAAGTGCCTAAAGCCCGCCTGACTGAAGCAGTCGGGCAGGTATTTAAAGTACTTACAGTTGCTGAGTGCTTATTGTTTTATCAGTTTCTGTATTGAGATTCCTTTATCAGAATAGGCTTTTATGATATAAACTCCATCGGGCAGATTACTTAAATCAATTTGTGTTGCATTATCATTTGCCAAGAAACTCTTTAGGATTTGTCCTTCTATATTCAGGATTTCAATCTTCGAATGTAAAGCTGCTTCTATGGTAATGTTATCGTTGGTAGGATTGGGATACACCGTTAGTGTTGCTACAGGATTTACTTCAGCCACAGTAGCAGGAATACAACTTTGCAAAGGAGCACCCACCGTAACGAATAACGAATCCACCGTGATGATACGATAGGAACGATTGAAGGCTGCCCCAGTTTGCACATAGCGTGTTTCGCCTGTCCAGTTTTCGTTCACCACATTGCCAGCTCTGAGTGCCACCACGTTTTTATGCACATGCCCCGATAGCACTATATCCACTTGATTGGAATCGCAAATATTTAAGAAGGTAGGTCTGTTGTTCAAGATAGAACCATCTGCCCCATCCACCACCATGCCTGTGTTGGGGGAACCATCGGAGTTGGTGCCAATGGCATTCACAGGGGGATGGTGCATCACGATAATTTTTCTTTTATTGGTATTTACACTCAGCACATGCCTCAGCCATGCACATTGTTCCACAGAAAGTCCATGACCTTCAGGACTGGTAAGGTTGATGTCTTCCCAAATGGGGCGGTCGTCGTCGTAGCCACTGCGCAGAAATATTATAGCCGCATATTGCGTATTGATCACATAATCGGAATCGGGACATAAATATTGTGGATAGTACTGAGGTGTGGCGTTCGACAAGGGCGGGATGAGTGTGGTGTAGTATTCGTGATTTCCAGGGATAAAATAAATAGGAATAGTCTGTGCTGAATCAATAAAATAGCTGCCATTGGCGGGATAGCTTTGCGAAGGTGGATACAAATATTGCGTAAGTTCGGGATACATGCCCGAAGGTCCGCTGTTGCCTATGTTTGTTACATCGCCACTCACCACCACAAAGGCGGGTTTGGGATTCAGGTTGGCAAATTCTTGTATGTAACATTGAAACGTTACCGCATGATTGTCGCAACTATTCACATACGAAACGGCATCCGAAACATGCAAGTCGGTGATATGGACAAAAGAATACTGCGCATTGGTGTTTTGCGTAGAAAACAATAGCGGAAGGCTCGCCAGACAAATCAATAGGAACTTTATAATTTTCTCTTTCATAAGTACTTATTTTTTAAAAAAGATATGTTATCAATCATTATTATGCAACGGTTTTTTCTTCATCCACAGCAATATCCAATTCTGGACAAGAAACAAATGATTGCCGATAGCATAACACGAAAATATTTTATGCAAAGTTAACATTAATTTCATATTTGCAGTAAAAAAAAAGAAAAATATTTGTTTGGGAGGAATTTTACCACAGAGGAAACGGAGGTATCACTGAGGTACACGGAGAAGTTATTTAATGATATAATGATATAATGATAGAATGATAGAATGATTTAATGATATAATGATAGAATGATAGAATGATATAATGATTTAATGATATAATGATAGAATGATACAATGTAATTAAACGCGTACCTATGTGTTTTTACTCAATAACCTCCGTGGTTAAAAAAGAAAAAACCAATAGACTCCCGACCTGCCTACTGGACAGGACTAAGACCACTAAGAAACACCAAGAAAACAACAATGGAACAATTCAACAATAGAACAATCCTCCGTTCACCTCTGTGGTTAAAAAAATCAACAACATAAAAAACGGTTTATTAGGCAACCTTTTTTTAATTTTGGTGTTATAGTGATATATTTAAAAAATAAAAAAGAAGGTTACAATGAAAAAACCACTACTAATTTTTGCAATCCTTTGCTTTTGGGGCAATATAATTTTCGCACAAACGTGGCTTTGGGCAAAAAGCGCACACGGTGCATTTGATGATTGGGGTCAAGCCATTGCGGTGGATGCATCGGGCAACACCTTTGTAGGAGGTCGCTTTACAAGCACTTCCATTTCTTTTGGCACCGCTACACTGAAAAATACCGATACAACCAATACCGGCAACACGGGCATGTCAATAGATATTTTTCTTGCGAAATACGATGTCAATGGTAATTTCCTTTGGGCAAAGAGTGCACACGGGACAGATGATATGGATGAGCGCGTGTTTTCGGTTGTGGTGGATGCTTCAGGCAATGCCTATATGGCTGGCATGTACAGCAGTCCCACACTTTCCTTTGATGGCATTACTTTGACTAATGCAGGTGTTGAAAATATGTTTCTTGCGAAATACGATGCCAATGGAACTATAATCTGGGCGAAGAGCTATGGTGGCACTTATCACGATTGGGCGTATTCAGTTGCTGTGGATGTTTCGGGAAATGCCTACTTGGCAGGGGTTTTTCAAAGCCCCACTATAAACTTCGGCTCCACCACGTTGACTAACTTAGATAATACAGGCAACTACACCGACATGTTTCTTGCGAAAATTGATGTCAATGGCAACGTGCTCTGGGCAAAAAGGGCAGGGGGTATAAATTATGACTGGGCTATGGCGGTTAGTGTTGATGCAATAGGGAATGCGTATCTGACAGGATATTTTTATAGTCCCACGCTTGCGTTTGGTTCAACTACCTTAACAAATTTGAGCATGATGGGCGACATTTTTCTTACGAAATATGATGCCAATGGCAATGTGATTTGGGCAACAGGCGCAGGCGGCACAGATGATGATAATGCAAATGCTATGGTGCTGGGCACTTCAGGAGATATTTATCTCGCAGGGAATTTTAATAGTTACACCCTCACATTTGGGACAACAACTTTGACGAATGCGGGCATCAGTAATATTTTTATTGCCAAATATGATACAAGTGGAAATGTGCTTTGGGCAAAAAGTGCCTCAGGAACAGAAACGGATTTGGGATACGCTGTTGCAGTGGATGGCTCAGATAATGCGTATATAACAGGGTGTTTTTATAGTCCAACACTCACCTTTGGCACCACCACATTAACGAGTGCCGGCAACGCAGATATGTATCTAACTAAATATGCTCCCAATGGAAATTTACTTTGGGCTAAAAATCAAGGTGGGACAGAAAATGATGGTTCGTTGTCAGTTGCCGTGGATGCTACTAATAATGTATATATCACAGGATGGTTTCGGGATGTTTGCTCCTTTGGCTCCACTTCTTTGAGCAATGTGGAACCTATTTTCGCCGGATCTGATCTATTTATTGCAAAGTTAAGTGGCATTGCAGGTATAGCAGAGTTGAGCAGTTCATCAGTCATTTCGGTTTATCCGAATCCTGCCTCCGATATGCTAACGATTGAAACCCTACAACAAGGCGTAATAGAAATTTTTAACCTTGAAGGGCAATTACTAAAAAGATTCATAGAAACTGATGACAAAATAAGCATAGATATTTCAGACTTTTCAAGCGGTGTATATATCATTAAAGCAACGACAAACGAAGGTGTAACAGTAAAGAAATTCATTAAAGATTAAGCGTGCCACGGCTAAAGAATAAACCGCATCTGCATATAGAATATGGCGTTCAAAAATGTTTCGCGCAGATAGCGCAGATTGACGCGGACGCAGGAAAACAAAAAAAACCACTAAGACACTAAGAACACAAAGTTACACTAAGAAGAATTATACAATTATACAATGATATAATGATACAATGATAGAATGATTTAATGATAT
>CAIWVT010000435.1 GCA_903916135.1 uncultured bacterium | reverse complement strand
TTACAGGCACCATTTTATTCGAAACGACGAAAACAGGTTTTACGTTTACGATGGATGGGACGAATAATTTGTCACTGGAATTTGGTGTGGACAGACCGGAGTAGGATCAGGGAATAGGGAATAGGGAAAAGGGGGAAATCTTCAGTCGGCAATCTGCAATCTTCAGTCTGCAATTGGCAAGCGGCAGGTGGCAGGGAATATTTAATCGGCAGTCTACAGTCGGCAAATCACAAAAATTCTCTTCTTTCTTTCCTTTGCCTCCTGTCCTTATATGTTTGCAAAATAAAATTTGGATAAGAAAAGAAAAAGCTAAACTTGCTGTGTGAGGAGGACCAGTCCTTAGTGCATGACACTGTCCTTTAGATTCTCCCCACAGTCAAGTTGAGTTCGTGGTATAACCTGGTACATTGATACCGTATAAAACATAAGGATGAACGATGCTTGACTTTTATTATTGATTAAAAACATTAAAAATGGAGGTAGCCTATTTAGGAATTGATGTCAGTAAAGGTTATTCGGACTTTGCTTTACTGGACTCAAACAAAAAACAATTAGAAGAAGTCTTTCAGTTAGATGACACTCGATCAGGACATGATTGTTTGAAAAAACATTTACAGGAAATGATAAAAATGCATCATCTGTCAAAAATTTGCTGTGCAGTAGAAAGCACAGGGGGTTTTGAAAACAACTGGTATGAAAGTTTAATGGCATGGAGTAAAACAATGCCTTTGAAAGTAGCAAGGCTGAACCCATCCGGAGTAAAGCAGAATATACATGCCGGTTTGAACCGAAATGTTACAGATGCCCTGAGTGCCCGTTATATTGCGGAATACATTATAGCACATCCGCAAGTGGTAACGTATGACAAACAAGATGTGGAGTACTCGTCTTTTCGCAGTTTGCATAAACACATCAATCTGCAAAAAAAGCAACAAACACAATTAGTCAATCAATTGAAAGCGGTATTGTATAGTGCATTTCCGGAACTTATGCGCTATTGCAAAAGTAGTGTTCCTGTTTGGGTTCTGGAAGTGCTAAAAAAATATCCATCAGTAAAACACATTGCCAAACTAAAACCGGAACAACTAAGTAAAATTAATCATGTGGATATTGACAAAGCCCAAAGCCTAATTAACAAGGCAAAAAGCAGTGTATCATCACGTGATAATGAAACTACCGCATTTTTAATTAAAAGTTTTGCGGTTCAGATTCTTGAAAAACAAGAACTCGTTATTGAACACAAAAAATTTTTAGAGAAAACTTGCCAGGGACCAGAGGTAACACTGCTGACCAGTTTGATAGGCGTGGGAGCTTACAGCGCTGCAGCAATTATGATTGAAATTGAAAACATTCATCGATTTAAAACACCTAATCAATTAGTTTGTTACTTTGGAGTACATCCTGAACTCAAAGACAGTGGTGATAAAATTCCGAAACATAGAATGAGTAAAAAAGGTCGTGCATCTATGCGTGCCATTCTTTATATGTGTGCACAAACTGCTGTAATTTATGATGAGCACATGAAAAAAATTTATCATAAACATCGAAGTAAAGGCAAGAATCATAAACAAGCAATAGGTGTGATTATGCAAAAATTGCTTCGAATAATTTGGGGAATGCTTTCCCATAATACAGTTTATAATGCAGTGATAGATCAAGCGAACCAGAATAAAAAAGAAGTTACGATAGAGCAAACAAATAAAAAGGAATTAATTACAAAAAGAAGATTCCAGGAATTGGATAAAGAAGCTCCAATCTCTAACAGACAGTCAAAAAAAAGGAAGGTGCAATCAGAGTCTCAAGTGGAAGAATTCCATCAAGTACGAGATCATCTTCATGCACCGGGTGTAAAAATATAAAAATTTTTACAAATTTGTTTGGATTTGTACGGTATAACTAAAGGATGGAAAAGAAAGAAGTGAATTTTTTTTCTGAAAGGATTAGTTCTACAATTCGCAATGCTCAATTTTCAAGGAAGGTAGCCCTGAAAGGGCTTGAGCAGGTAGCGCAGGGCAACGCCCTGCGTTATGATATGTATAAGAATTTTCGCCCTGAAAGGGCATGAGCCTTAACCCCAACGTCCTGATCAAGAACCCCTCCCGGCCTCCCCTTAAGGGGAGGAGCAGGAGATTGCAACCCATAAAAAAGTTTAATGGGGGCGCGACTCTTTTGATGATGTTTTGGTTAGTCGCACTCCCACTTGCAGTAAAAAATACCGGATGATAAAGTGTTTCATAAATTTATTTTGTTTTGCAAAGCCTAATATAAAAAAATGTCTATTTTTGAAATTGATTCAAACAATAATTCATGACCTTCAATAAAGTCCTTGAAAAATACCGGAGTATTTGCTTTTCCGAACGCGATAAAGGC
>CAIWVT010000434.1 GCA_903916135.1 uncultured bacterium | reverse complement strand
CTCTGCTGATTGGCATATTGTTGGGCGCCTTGGCGGGCTATTTTCGCGGCTGGGTTGACAATCTCATTCTATGGTTCATCAACGTCGTGTGGTCCATCCCTACCTTATTATTAGTGATTGCCATCACCTTTGTGTTGGGAAAAGGCTTCTGGCAAGTTTTTATCGCCATAGGGCTTACCATGTGGGTGGAGGTGGCTCGTGTAGTGCGTGGTCAAATCCTGAGCATCCGCGAAAAAGAATTCGTTGAAGCGGGTGTTGCTTTAGGCTATAAACACAGCCGCATCATCTTTCATCATATTTTGCCCAATGTGATGTCGCCTGTCATCGTTATTTCTGCTGCAAATTTCGCGTCAGCCATCTTAATTGAAGCAGGTTTGAGCTTTTTAGGCATAGGTGTGCAGCCTCCCATGCCTTCGTGGGGCACCATGATTAAAGAACATTACGGCTATATCATCCTCGACTCGGCTTATTTAGCCATCATCCCCGGCATAGCCATCATGCTGACCGTACTTGCGTTCATGCTTACGGGGAATGCTTTGCGCGATGCTTTGGATGTGAAATTGGTCAACAAACAATGAAATTTACACACAAAAAAATATTTTTTTTCTTGCAATTAGATTTATTTATGTACTTTTGCAGCGATTATCCTTGTAAAACAAGTTTCGGCAACATTCGCTTGCCGAAAATTCAAAAAAAAACAAATCTGAAAAAATTCTAATTATTGTTTATCTGAACAAATAATACCTTAAAACTAATTAAACATTTATGTACAACATCATTGACCTCAATGGAATGACAATTCCTGAATTGCGTGTGATTGCTGAGAAACTAAGTATCCCCGATGCTGAAGACCTCCGAAAGAAAGACATTATACACAAGATTCTGGACATTCAGGCGATTAAGCCCGAAGCAATCAAACACGAACCCAAAGCCCCCGAAGCCAACGGCGCCAACCGCAGAAAACTCACCCAACGCCGCACACGCATTGACAATCCCGAACTGAAACCGAAGCCTGCAACCGAAGAAAAACCTGCGCAAGCCGAAAAACCCGCTGCAAAGAATCCTAAGTTTGCTTATGGTACAAAAAACCATAAACAAACACGTAATACGCCACCACCTGTGGTGCCAAAACCTAAACTAACTCCGAAAGTGGAAACACCTTCGCCTGATTTAGTGTATAAAAAAGAACTCTTTGAGGAAGAAGCAAAGAAATTTGATTTTCTGTTACCATCTTTGGATGGCGACGACAACAATCCTGTGAACGAAGTTTTCGGATTAGAAGATGTAACACCTGCCGTTGCTCCTCTCGAACCTGAAATCGTTCATGGCGCTGTTCCTGCAAAGAATGAATCCGAAAATGAAGTTGCACCCGCTCCTGTTAACGGAGATAACAAACAAAACGATCAAGAACGCCCCCCTCGCGACAATCAACAACGCAATCGCGTACCACAACAGCGCGAAAAACAACCTGAATATTCTTTCGAATTTGATGGCATAGTTTCAAGCGAAGGTGTGCTCGAAATTATGGTGGATGGTTATGGTTTCTTACGTTCTTCTGATTACAATTATTTGAATTCACCCGATGATATTTATGTATCGCAATCCCAAATCAAACTCTTTGGTTTGAAAACAGGCGATACCATCAAAGGAAAGATTCGTCCGCCAAAAGAAGGGGAAAAATATTTTCCTTTAATTAAAGTAGAACATATCAACGGACTCAGTCCTGACGTAGTGCGCGACCGCGTAAGTTTCGACCATCTCACACCTTTATTCCCTGAGAAAAAACTGAAACTAACGGGACATCCAAGCATGACCATGACCACACGTATCATGGATATGTTCACTCCGATAGGTAAAGGCCAAAGAGGATTAATCGTGGCACAACCTAAGACAGGTAAGACCATGATATTAAAAGAAATTGCCAATGCAGTTGCCTTTAATCATCCTGAAGTATATCTCATCATCTTGTTGGTGGATGAACGTCCTGAAGAAGTCACAGACATGCAACGCAGCGTGAATGCCGAAGTGATTGCATCAACCTTCGATGAGCCTGCAGAAAGACATGTGAAGATTGCCAACATCGTTCTCGAAAAAGCAAAACGATTGGTGGAATGTGGCCACGATGTTATGATACTGTTGGATTCTATCACACGTTTAGCACGTGCGTATAATACTGTTGCTCCTGCCTCCGGAAAAGTTCTCTCGGGTGGAGTGGAAGCTTCCGCTTTGCAGAAACCTAAAAAGTTCTTTGGTG
>CAIWVT010000433.1 GCA_903916135.1 uncultured bacterium | reverse complement strand
TAAAAAAGAAAAAAGATATACAAACGCTCTATTATAATCTTCTAAACGAATTCATCAAAGCCGAACCCAAAATAACTCCACCAAAATAACCAATAAATTAGCTCTCGTTCTTTTTTAATCATTTATCCAAAAATCAATTAATTTTTAGTACTTTTACATTTAATTTCATTTTAAAAAAAACGCTTATGAAAAAATTTACGCTTTTCTTTTTAGCAATTAGTTTTGCTATGGTAAGTTTTAGCCAAACTAAAATTGGCAAAACAACCGTCAATGATGCATTATTATCCAAAACCCAACTCAATGGGATGCTCCAAACCTACGACAATTCGCAAGGAACAGTATATTATGCAGCACCGTCTCACCCATCAAAAGTTAGTTATATGACGCAAAACTTTGATGGCACTTGGTTGCCCACATCCTGGACCACCACAGTATTATTAACCGCCAAAACCTGGGGGCAGGGAAATCCAGCAACACCAACACCAACATTTACAACCATAGACCCCACCAATGTCTATTCTGCTATTTGCCCTTATTGCTTACCTACAGAAACTCAAAACGAATGGTTGAAGACTCCTTCTATCACAGGCACCGCTGCCGCCACTTCTTTGTTTTTGAAGTTTTGGCTCGGATTCAGCTATGATTACTTACCCGCAGGTGGCTTGGGTGCCCCTGGTGCAACTTTACAATGTAAGATTTCAACCAATGGAGGCACATCATGGACAACACTTTGGGATGCCAACACCGTTTCTGCCTTCACAGGTTGGGGATGGCGTGAAGTGTCTTGCGATATCTCAGCTTACAAAGCAAACCCATTTATGATTGCATGGAATGTAGTAGGTGCCGATGGCGACTTGTTTGCTCTTGATAATGTTTCTATAGCTGAACCTGCTGCTATTGATGCCGGCGTAACCGCTATCACAGCTCCGCTTACCACCTGCAACAACTTATCATCCGCAGAAAACATCGTTGTTACCATTAAAAATAATGGCGCCTCTGCCATTTCTAATTTCCCTGTTTCCTATAAAATAAACAGCAACACTCCCGTTACAGTTACCTACACCGGCTCCATCGCTTCGGCAGGTACTGCTACTTATACCTTCACTGGTGCCAATGCTGCCAATCTTTCTGTAGCCGGACTTTATAAAATAAAAGCCTATACTTCCCTTACGGGAGATGGCGTACACACCAACGACACCACAACCGCCAACCTATCCATCGGAACAGCATCCATTCCCTACGCTATGGGCTTCGAAGCCACCGATAACTTAGCAGGATGGACCGTACTCAACAACAATGCCGATGCTTTCACATGGTCAATCTACACAGGTGTGAAATATGCACATACAGGGCTTGGTTTTGCTGCCTATCCTTACAACACCAATGGAACCACCGCTGCCGACGATTGGTTGTTCACCAAATGTATCAGCATGTTTGCCGGAACCAACTATCGCTTGAGATTCTACTACAGACCTTTCGCCAACACCTTCCCCGAAGCCATGAACGTAAACATCGGTACAGCCGCCTCCGTGGTAGGCATGACCACCCAACTCGTTGACTTACCCAACATCACCGACACCACCTATCCTGTATCCAACACCGTATTCACCGTTCCTTCATCGGGCACCTATTATATTGGCTTCCACGCCAAAAGTGCTGCTGATGAGGATTATCTCATCATAGATGATATTTCAATTGACATCGTTGCCGACGTTGCTGAAAATCCTTCATCCGACATCAGCCTCTTCCCCAATCCTGCCAGCACCATGCTCACCATCAACTCTCCCGAAAAAATCAAACATATCAAAGTCATCAACCTATTGGGAAGCGTAGTTTTCGAGCAAGACATCTTCACAAACAGCTTACAACTAAATACTGCTGACTACACCAAAGGCATCTACTTTGTTGTTGTAACCACCGAAAAACAAAACTTCACGCGCAAGATTCAAATCATCAAATAAAATAAAAAAAATCTAGCCCATACAAAAAAAGCTATCCGTTTCGGGTAGCTTTTTTTATACCCATAACAATCCACCATAGGCTTCAACGGTTGTAATACCTTTTTCAGCATCGGTACAAACTTCTTTTTTACTGATTCGGACTGCTATATTTTTTTTACTTTTGAGGTTTTATGCGGCGTTGGAAGCTATTCCAAGTTTCAGAATCAATAATTCACGACTGTTGGAAACGTTCGGAAGTTTCGGAATCAATAATTCACGACTGTTGGAAACGTTCGGAAGTTTCGGAATCAATAATCCACTTCTGTTGGAAACGTTCGGAAGATTCGGAATCAATAATTCACTTCTGTTGGAAGCATTCGGAAGTTTCAGAATGTATATTTCACGACTGTTGGAAGCATTCGGAAGTTTCAGAATGAATAATTCACGACTGTTGGAAACGTTCGAAAGTTTCGGAATCAATAATTCACTTCTGTTGGAAGCATTCGGAAGTTTCAGAATGTATATTTCACGCTTGATGGAAGCATTTGGAAGTTTCCGAATGCATGTTTAAGAGAGGCAAACATTTTTTTCAACATAAGAAATTTTTTGCGAAGTAGTTCGTTTTTGTATTAAATTTGCTCAAACGCCTAAAATTCTCAGAAAATCTTTTTCTAAAAATGCATGGCTAAGATTGAAACAAAAACTATTATTATTAACTTTGTACCCACAAAAAATTTTTATGACACAGACCCATCGAATACTATCGCAACTCAAGTTTTGGTGGAAAGCACAATCGGAATATGCCGTTCATGCGCCTTTCGCTTTTGATTTTTACACAAAAGTGATATGCGCAAAGCGAAAATTTCCTCAAGAGCTTAACGCAATAGAACGCCTGCGCAAAAACTTTCTGCGCGAAAGCGCGAAAGCTATCCGCAAGCAAATTCCCTCGCATCGCCATGCTTTTTTGTTGTATCGCATCGTTGAATATATCCAACCAAAACATATTTTAGAAGTCGGCAAACCCGAGGGAATTGCCCTCATGTTTATGGCAAGTGCCAACAAGCAAGAGAATATCACTGACATCCATGAAAGATCGCAAATCCCTGAAATTGTAATTCAAAATTATAGGGCTTTGCTGTTCCTCATTCATCATGTTGTTTGGAAAGTCCAAACAATTTCGCCCAACGAGGCAAAACAAAACTTACCTTTGGGCGTTGTTTATTTCAGCAATATGTATTTTGGGGAAGACCTGTACCAATTTTTTCTTCGATGTTTGCTTTTTATTGATGAAAACAGTGTTTTTATTTTTTCGAATATTCATAGCTCTAAACCGATGGAAAATGCTTGGAATGAAATCATTCGGAACGAAAACATCAGCTTAAGTTTGGATATATTTTCCTTTGGAATTGTTTTCTTTAAAAAAAACATTACCAAACAACACTTTATTTTAAAGTATTAAATTACCTTTGTTCTAAGAAAAATGAACATGAAAAACGAAATTATCAGTCTGACCAACACCACGAAACACTACAAAGTTGGCACATATATTGTGAAAGCCTTGCAAAACATCACGCTCAAAATCTACAAAAATGAGTATGTTGCCTTGATGGGACCTTCGGGTTCGGGCAAGTCAACGTTGATGAATATTATAGGATGCTTAGATACCCCAACGGCGGGCACCTACATCTTGAATCAAAAAGATGTGAGCAAACTCAATGACAATGAGCTTGCCGAAATCCGCAACAAAGAAATTGGTTTTGTTTTTCAAACCTTCAATCTCTTGCCGCGCTCCACTGCACTTGACAATGTTGCCTTGCCGTTGATTTACGCCGGATTCAACAACAACAAACGCATCCAACGTGCCAAAGAAGTGCTCGAACAGGTGCAACTTAGCGACCGTATCACGCACAAACCGAATGAACTTTCCGGCGGTCAACGTCAACGGGTGGCAATTGCACGCGCATTGGTCAACAAACCGTCCATCATTTTGGCTGACGAACCCACAGGAAACCTTGATTCAAAAACATCTATCGAAATTATGGGGCTATTTGAAGAAATTCACGAGCAGGGCAACACCATTATATTGGTTACCCACGAAGAGGATATTGCACGCCACGCCCATCGTATCATACGTCTCAAAGATGGATTTGTGGATACCGATGAACTGAACGAAAACATCCGTAAGATGAAATTTTATGCAGAATAGAGAGTGCCTAAAGTGCTCTAAAGTGCCTAAAGTTAACTCCGAACTCTGAACTAAAAAACTGAAGATGAATTACGATAATCAGAAAATCTACACAAAAAAAGGCGACAGCGGAACCACATCCCTCATTGGCGGCAGCCGTGTAGAAAAGTCCGACTTGCGCATTGAAGCCTACGGCACTCTTGACGAATTGAATTCTTTTATTGGATTAATACGAGATTTCTCCATCGAAGTAGAACAAAAAACAACGCTCTTAGCCATTCAATCGCATATTTTTATTGCAGAATCATTGTTAGCTGCCGATTCGGAAAAAGCTATGATTAATTTGCCTTCGCTATCAGAAGAAAACATTCATCTCTTAGAAACCGAAATAGATCGCATGAACGAAAGCTTACCCGAACTGAAACATTTTATTCTTCCAGGCGGACATCCTGTGGTTTCTTATTGTCATATAGCGCGCACAGTGTGTCGTCGTGCAGAACGAATGGTAGTGAAGCTTGATTTATTTAGCGAAAAACAAAAACTAATAGTAAAATATGTCAACCGTTTATCAGATTATTTTTTTGTGTTAGCCCGCTACGTTGCGAAAGATTTAGGAGTCGCTGAAACGATCTGGAAAATTTAATTTAAAAAAAAACATACGCGACTCAATATATTTTATATTATTAGCGTTATGCTTATAAAGGCTGTTAACACTGAGAAGTTGAACCTAAAAGATAGATAATTAACATATTTTAAGAAATGTTTAAATCTTTTACTTGACTTTGTGTGTAAAATAAATATATTTTTGCAAAAAATTTAAAACAAAGAAGTATGTATTGGACTCTAGAATTGGCTTCAAAATTAGAAGATGCACCTTGGCCTGCAACTAAAGATGAATTAATTGACTACGCAATGCGCTCAGCTTTGCCGGCGGAAGTCTTAGAAAATCTGCGAGAAATTGAAGATGAAGGCGAAGTGTATGAAAGCATTGAAGATATTTGGCCCGATTATCCTACCAAGGAAGATTTCTTCTTTCACGAAGATGAGTATTAAAAAAACTGAGTAAAAACAATTTAAAAAGCTTCTGAAAGGGAGCTTTTATTTTTGTTGAAAATCATGAATCACCAAGGCTTCAAATTGTTCAAGGGTAACAGCATCCGCTAAGGTAAATTCTCCAATGGACGTGCGACACAAGGAAGTTAAATGTGCACCACTATCCAATGCTAAGCCTAAATCTCTTGCTAATGAGCGAATATAGGTCCCTTTTGTACACTCCACTTCAAAATCAACGTAGGGGAGTTTGATGGCTTTAATTTCAAAACGTTTGATATTAATTTGTCGGGCTACCAATTCAACTTCATGACCTTTACGGGCTATTTCATAAGCACGTTGACCATCAACTTTAACAGCAGAAAACATCGGCGGAATTTGTTCCTGTTCTCCGATAAATGTTTTTGATGCTTCGATAATAGCTTCCGGAGTAAGTTCCGAAATGTCGAATCGCTTATTGATTTTTGTTTCTAAATCGAAAGAAGCCGTTGTGGCACCAATATGAAAAGTACCGGTGTACACTTTATCTTGATTTTGAAACTCTTCAATTCGTTTGGTATATTTGCCAGTACACAGCACCAATAGTCCCGTTGCCAACGGGTCGAGCGTGCCCGAATGACCTATTTTTACTTTTTTTATGCCGACACGATACTTAAGCATCGTCCGAATTTTAGCTACAACATCAAAAGATGTCCATTTGTAGGGTTTGTTAATTAAAAGGATTTCACCATCGAGGAAATGAAAAAACATATTTACGTAATATTTAAATCAACACCAATTAAAATTAAAATGATTAGTACCAAACCAAGAACTATTCTGTAATAACCAAAAAGTTTAAACCCGAATTTGGTAAGAAATGCAATAAACGCTTTAATAGCTATCATAGCCACAAGAAACGCTACAACATTTCCCACACACAAGAGTTTGATATTTGAATAATTAATTGTTTGGTCTGTATTAAAAAAAAGAATTTTATAATTTGAAAGTAATTTAAAAGCAGTCGCCGCAAGCAGAGTAGGCACAGCAAGAAAAAATGAAAATTCCGCCGCATTTTTCCGTGTTAGTTTTTGCGACATTCCTCCAATTATTGTAGCTGCCGAACGCGATACTCCCGGTATCATTGCAATACATTGAAAAAATCCTATTTTCAAAGCCGTCAATAATGAGATGTTCTGATCTTCTTTTGTGGCTTTAAACCATTTGTCAACAAATAAAAAAAGTATGCCTCCAACGAGTAATGCGATGGCGACCACTAAGACATTTTCGAGAAGCATATCAATATAATCACCTAAAGCAAATCCAATAATAGCCGCAGGAATAAATGCAACAAAGAGTTTAAGATAAAAATTTATGGATTGAAAAAAACGCTTCCAATACAAAACCAATACAGATAAAATAGAACCAAATTGTATGTTTACAATAAATGCTTTAGAAAAGGCACTGCTTTCAATATTTAATAATTTTTCAGCAATAATCATGTGACCCGTTGACGATATTGGCAAAAACTCAGTTATTCCCTGGATAATAGCAATAATTATTGCATCTAAAGAAAAAATTGGGTGCGGACTACTTGTTATTCCTTTACTGATTATCTCAATAAAGCTCATGCTTCTACTTTTTGTTTTGGCTTGAGCATGATGGCAACAACTTCAACAGCAAACCCAAGTAAAATCAAAATTGGGGCAACAGTCAAACGTTGTGCGTTAAAAATATCTTCATTGAACACCTTTGGATCTGTAGAACCGCCGCCCGACATCACTACAAAACCGATAATGATTAATGCAATGCCTATCAGCATCAGCAAATAATTTCTTTTGTCAAACAAAAAGCCTATGCCTTTTTGTTCTGCTTGACGCGAGCGAATGGAACTTTTGTTTGGTGCTGATTTTGGGATTACAACTGGCTCAACTTTTCTCACCTCAGAGATGTTGGGCTTTGTTGAAATGTTTGGTTTTCTTTTTGTTGCCATTTCTTATAAAATGTAATTAATACTAATGAATCTATGCTATAATTTAATAATACAAATAATCTACTTTAATTTTTAAATATTTCCGCACGGCAAAGAATGTTGAAATTAATGAAATCACAAAGCCCAGAGCAATGACAAAGGCAAATAACATCAAAAATAAATCTACGCTTTGCAAATTGATAATTTCCGGGATTTCTTTGCGTGATATAGAAATAACGCCAATCAACATAATTATTGCGATAAAGGAAGAAATTAATCCGTGTATAAGACTGATTGTCAAAAAAGGTCTGCGGATGAAACCCTCAGTGGCACCTACTAGTTGCATGGTTTTTATCAGAAAGCGTTTGGAATAAACAGCCAAACGAATGGTATTATTGATCAAACTGATGGCAATCATGAGCAACAGCAAACTAAAACCCAACAAAATGGCAGAAATTTTATTGATGTTGTCGTTCACATCTTTCACCAAAGATTTTTGATACTTCACTTCTTCCACCAAGGGATTTTTTTTAAGTTGCTGATCAATCTGTTCAAAAAATACGGGCAGGGCATATTGTGCTTTCAGATGCACTTCGATGGAAGTATGCAAGGGATTATATCCAATGAACTGAACAAAATCAACTCCCAATTCTTTTTGATAATTTTCTGCAGCTTTTTCTTCGCTGATATAGGTTGTGGAACGAACATATTCCATAGCATCCAACTCTTTTTGCAGTTGAACGATGTCGGCTTCTTTCACATTTTTGTTCATATAAACCGTAAATCCGATATTTTCTTTCACATAATCGGAAAGTTTTTGGGTGTGCAACACCAACAAACCTACCAATCCAATAGCAAAAAGTACCAGTGAAATACTTACTATTGTGGTGATTCTGGAGCTGTTGAGCCTACGACGATTAAAATGTTCTTCCTTACGTGACATAAAAACTTTTCGGCGGCTAAATTAGTAAAAATTCTATTATGAAAAAGAAGTTTTGTTGAAATATTTATAGTTTATGAAATTTATAACGTATGATTCATGGTTTGTTATCGCAAAAACTTTATTATGGCTACGATATTTATTTTTCTAAACAAGTTCCAAAATGATAATTTGATAGAAAACACATAGCATTACACTAAATCCAACTGATTAATAATACAGAGACTCTATTGGCATTATACCAAAGAAGTTTGGATTAAGATATAGAAAGTAATGGTATAACATCACCATTATAAGCTTTTGCAACATACCTTTTGATAAACAAATTTACATGCCAATAAAATCAGATAGAGTTTCATATTTGTGTCAGGACACAATATAACCATTCCTTATATCTCAGTTTTTCAACAATATGACATTATCTTTTTCCATTATATCTCCATATTTTTCAACTTTAGAACTATAATGTTACACTTTAGAACTATACTGTTCCATTATAGAACTATCGTGTTAATGTATCACATCAATCAATAATATTATCATGGTATTTGATGCTTTTGTAGGGTCATTCTCTATTTGAATACCATCTTTCAATATTCTGATGATATTATTTTCAAAGGATAAACTATCCTAAAACCCAAAACAAGCGTAAAACAATATAAGGATAGCCACTTTAAGGGAAAAGTATGCATCTAAAAATAATAAAATGATGAGAGCTAACACCAATTAAGTCAAACAGAATTAGCTTTTGTACCAAAAAAAAAGGTTTTACTCTCCATTGAGAATAAAACCTTTCGTATTTGATGTTGTTCCGCCAGGACACGAACCCCTTTCTACAAGCCTGATATTGTTCGTTTCTCAGCTTAGGAGATTTTAACTTGTAACAACATTTGTTATAATACTATGGTTTTTCTGTAATAATTGGTGCCGGATTATCAACATCAATTTTGTATTCCAACAAAAAATAATCCTTTATTTCCTGCAAACGGTTTTTGGCTTTTGCGTAATGCTTTTCGGAGGTATGATGCACTATGCTATCTTCTGTGAAGCGATGATTATCTTCATGGATCAGATAGCGGGACCGGCGCGAAAGGTTATGCAATTTTTTATACGATAGATAAATGTTTTGTGGAATGGCACAATTGCCTCGATATGGATTGATAGCAATTTCCACGTCGCGATGCTTCCGATAGTGGGCATTTTCTTTATCGGCTATGCGGGCATTGATAAGATGAATAGAAACATAAAAACAAACCGTAACTTTCCAATCGAAATATTCCGGTGTGTTTTTATCCAAGAAGTCTATAAAATATAAGTTGTGGCGTGCTTGAGCCAGGTGCTCTGTGAAAGATGCCATGTTTAATTCACAGTTTTGTAGTGGGGAGGCAAATTGATATTATCAGATTTTTCAATAATAGTGGTGCTTATATTGAAACCTGAATCATAAAACATCGAGTTCACTTTTGCCTCCGACAGCCAAAGCATGTCTTCCATCACATCATCATCATCATTTATGACTGCCCAAACCAACACTTCCGAATCATTCAAATCAAACGCAATGTTCAGAGGTTGACATTTGCGCTCATTCATCTCCTCTATATAGCTTATCAAAATCCGAGTGATGAAATGGCGGCTCGATTGTGCTAACGAGAGTTTGCTCAGCTCATCCATATCATTATTGATAGCAGCATTAAAAAACCTTGCTTTTTCTTCGGGAGCTATGCCCATTTCAAACATTTTCCAATCTTGTTTTAATGAATCTATCAAATTGCCAAACCATTTTGTTGTATCAGTGGTTTTTTCTACAATGTGTTCCATAGTGGTCGAATTTCGTTTGTTTATAAATAGAACTGCAAAATTACTCTTTTTATTTTGTTTCCAATAATTTTTTCATATCTTTTATTTGTATTTCCGTGATATAAAGCATTCTTATATTTCC
>CAIWVT010000432.1 GCA_903916135.1 uncultured bacterium | reverse complement strand
CCCTCCAACCTTCTAATAAACCTTAGTAGAAAAGCCGCACACACCCAAAAACTAACCTTATTACCTTCTTTTACTATCCACGTTTAATTGATAGAATTTAATAAGCTAATAAGGTCATGACGGTCGTATGTCATTCATTTCTACTAAGGTTTTAGAATCAGTTTTCCGAAACTCCCAACTTCGTATCGCATCAGCCGAACCCTCGTGAAGCCCACTGCGGAACGGGGGTAAACTGAAACACGTAAATAATAGCCACTAATTTACTGATTTAATTGATACGGGGAATGCAATTCCCCGCAAGCAGGGGAAAGTAAGTGTTAATTTAAAAGTTAATTATTTAAGAAAGCAGTTTATTCAAAGTGATACCCTTCACAATAATTAATCTCTTCAACAAGTGGAAAGGCATTATCTCTGGGATTATTTCCCGATGATAATTTTGGCCAAACTACCATCGTTTTTACAATACCATTCCATTTTTTATCTGTTAAAATATTTACCAAATTCATAAATAAATCATGGTGTTTCTCAATTATTTTAGCAAAATGTTCAACTTGTTTCTTAACAGTATTATCCCGTTTTGGTTTTAATTCAACAACTACCAGGTTCCCTTCATTATCAATAGCAAGAATATCATTGACTACTTTTCCCTTTTCTGATTTTGGAAATGCCATTTCAGAAGTCAGAAAAAATAGATTATTTCCAAATGGTAACTTTAATCCATTATTCATAGCGTAGTTAATGACCCATGCTTGTAATTCTTTCTCTGGAACATGCCTAAGATTCTTTTTTAAAGGATTAATTTTAAGTTCGTCAAGGGCTTTTATGCCATCATCTTTTGTTTTAAATTTAGGTTCCCCCTTACTTGGTTTTCCTTTTTCAGCTGTTTCTTTATCAAGAGAAATTAATGAAAAAGAATTAAAATTACCTCTAAAATGAAGTTTATTTTTTTTTAATTCTTTATGATTTTCTGTGTTCAATTCCTTTGCTATTGCAAAATAATTTAAGTTTTGATTTTTCATAGTTATAAGTTTTTAAAGTTCATACTCTTTATTATCATCCCAAAGATATACATTTTTCATTCCATCATTCTCAAATTCTTCTTTCATTTTTTCAGGAAATTGAGTATGAATAGGGATAATGATTTTAGGCTTTAAGGCTTTTGAAAATTCAATCAAAACATCTGTCGTTGCATGTCCACTTGTATGTATTATTTGTGGCAAATCACCATTCATTTTCCATATAGTGTTTATTACATTAGTAGTTTTATTTTCTTCAAGTAAATAATCTTTCCATTGGGAGTAAATAAGATTAATCTTTCCTTTTTTTATCAAAGCCTTTACAAATTCCAAACTGGGGTGTCGAAGGAAATAAACAAAGTCAGAAGGTTTTTCAAAAACTTTATCGTCTATAAAGTTTTTTGAAATTTTCTCTCTGAAATCATCGTATTCTGAACCTGAGATTTTTTCAAGATAATAATCTTGGCGATATACCAAAACCTCTTTCCATTCAATTGTAGGTAGCTTTGGAGATTTTTCTTTGACCTTTTCAAGTACCCAAGCATTGTATATATCAATTACAACCTTTTTACCTGTTTGTTTACAGGCTCTGACAACAGACACAAAACGGTCAATGTTTTGCGCTGAACTAATAACAATTGAAATGTTCTTTTGATTTTTGAAAAGATCAACAAAGGCATATTCAATATCTTCCTCGTTTTTGTAATCTTTATTTTCTCTTTTAATCATTGTGCCTTCAAGCAAAAGCAAATCAATATTGGGAGGCGGATTTTTAATTAAATTCTCAAATAATATTTTCTTACGTCCTGTTGCCCGAAAATCACCAGAATAAAAAATTCGTTTTTCATCCGCCTCAATAAGAAAAGCAAAGGCTTCTGGAGAAGAATGATCAACTAAATAAGGAGTTATCTTGAATGTTTCGGCAATTACAAATGGTTTCCTAGGTTCCATTATTCTAAAATCTTTTTTAATAAATGGAAAATTTAAAAAGATTCTTGGGGCATTGATTAGTTCACGAGAAACAGAGCCAATGTAAACAGGGGTGTCCTGATTTACAAATTCCATTAAACCATAATGATCAAGATGCGGATGCGATATAAGCAAGGCATCAGGTTTGTTTTTTTTAACGTAATCAATATTAGGATTTGACTTATCAAGTGGCATTCCAAGATCAATCCAAAGAATTCTTCCATTGTCCGCTTTTAATTCAACACACGTACCACCAATTTCTTTCGTGCCTCTATATATTTTTGCTTTCATATAATTTTTTTCAATATCATATCAATCACATCCATCATTTTAATCAACGGTTCAGACAATGGTAGGGGCGTATCGCATACGCCCTTTTCAAACCATCTTCAATCCCAACCTTACTATTACGGCAAGAACATCCAAGTTATATCCCTCCCCATTATTGCCCCTTTTTAAGGGGTTGGGGTTCCTTCATTCCTACGAAACCGGCGGCACATCCTCCTCACTATCCACCACCTCCATCAAAAACTGCAAAGCACAAGTCTTCCCTGCCACTATCGTAAAATCAAAAACAACATCCTTAAACCCTTCCTTGCTCAACTTCCCATGATACAACCCCGGAGCCAAACCATCCTTAAAAATTTCTCCATCTGCATCCGTCTGCATCGTCAAACCCAATGATGTAACCGTCCATGCAACTCCCACCATGGCTGCCAAATCGCTTTTTCCAACCACAAACAACTCCATCGTGCCCGTCGTTGGCTCCACAGGCACCATCTTCCGTTTCAAATGATGATGTCTCACGTGCCGTGCTGCCGTATATGCCAAAAACAAGCCAACATTCGTAATCCTATAAATCTTCATAAACCTATCCATCTCCTCATCAAAAAACTTCATCACATCCTTCTCCAAACTCTCCAACTGTATCTTGTCATTCGCATGTTGCTGAATCACTGCCAATGGCAACTTCGTCTTCGCTTCCAAATCCGTATTCAGCGTAACCAAATTCGCCTTATAAGCCGCATCAATATCATAATCCTCCAAACCCGTTGCATGCAACCCAATCAAACCAATCAAATACGCATTATCAGTCAATTGCGCCTCAACCGTTTCCTTATGCAATCTCGAATACGTAAACGACCTCAACCCTATCAAATCATCGTCCCCAATCTTAACCCCAAATGCACTCATTACCTGAGCCGTAATGCTAAACACCGTAGCGCATTCTTCCTTCTTTGCCTCTCCGGAAGCGGTATAGGATTTCGACGACTTCTCCAACTTCAAATACCAACCCTTCAAATCAATCCTAAAACCTCCAACTCTACCAAACATTTCACTTGCAGCCACGCTGCCCAAAATTACTGATGCAAATAAAGGATTAAGATGTAAATCATCCTCCCTTGCCACCATTTCTCCAAAATAAAGACTCTTATCTTCCATTACTTTTAAAATTTAAATTATTACTATTAATATGTATAACTATTTGTATTAACTCGCGTATTTTTTTTATAAGCAATTGCCTAATTTTTTTAATTTATTTTTTGTTCTAAATTCCTGCCCGAATGACGCAGTCAGGCGGGTTTCATTTTTCATTTTTAATTTTTAATTTTTCATTATGTATTTTAAATTGTAAGTATTAAATCATATAACTATTTGTAAAACAATAAACAAAATCAACGTTTCCTACATTTCCATCCCCGTGCGAACCCTTTGGAAGCTCATGCGAACCCCTTGGAAGCTCGTGCGTAACCTTTTCATCGCCGTGCGTAACCTTTCCATCGTCGTGCGAACCCTTTCCAAGCTCGTGCGAACCCATTCCAGCATCGTGCGAACCCTTTCCATCGTTGTGCGAACCCTTCCCATGCTGTGCCGAGCCTTCCCACGCCATGCGAACCCTTTCCAAGCTCGTGCGAACCCTTCCATTCGTCGTGCGAACCCTTTCCCATATCATGCGAACAGCCAAAGATATGAGCGAACCAATCAAGGATACGGGCGAACCAACCTGATTGTCGTGCGAACCAACCTGACGGTCGTGCGAACCACTTCCAACGTAGTGCGAACCCTCTCCTTCGCAAAGCGAAACCCCACCGAAACCAAAAACCCTTCGGCTAAAACTAAATCCTAAAAAATTTTCTTGTATTTTCCCAAACCAAAAACCAACCCAACTGAACCTTGGAAGTTCAAAATACTCTCCACCCACAGTAATATGGACTTTAGAGAGGCGCAACTTTATGTAAAATAAAATCGTCATGGTGCTTATTAGTTTTTCGGCGGCTAAATTAAACAAATTTTTGATACAAAAAAAATTTATTTAAATAAAACTTGAAAAATCCATAAAATAATTCAAAATCCGTTTCGGCGCCTATTCCTCCTCCCAGTCTTTACCTATTATATATATACCCCAACCCCGCCCCTTTTCCAATTAATTTCAGAAAAAAGAATTTGCAATATCGTCGATTTTTTGTAATTTTGCATTCAACCTAAAAAGGGATTCAAAAAATTAGATTTTTCGAGGCGGTAGATTTTTAAAAGTGAGTCCCGACTTTGAGTCGGGATGAGCATTTTAAAAATTGAAGTTCAACGCTGAAAAAGCCATTTTTAGAATTCCGTAAAATATTGTAAGGGGAAGTTCGTTTACATACAAAAAATACGTGGCAGATAACAACAACATATTGATTGAGAAACTCGATGGTTTCATAAAAAAATATTACAAAAACCAATTGCTGAAGGGGCTGATACTTTTCGTATCCTTTCTCTTGGCAATGTTTTTAGTGGTATCGCTGCTCGAATATTTTGCCTATTTCAACACAGTGGTGCGCACCGCTTTGTTTTATACCTATATCATTGCAAACGGAGTGGTACTGTGGCGCTTCATCGTCATTCCGATTTTCCATCTCTATAAAATAGGGAAAACCATCTCCTACGAGCAAGCCGCCAACATCATCGGCAAATTTTTCCCCGAGATAAACGACAAACTCCTCAACACACTGCAACTGCAACGCCTTTCGATGCAAGAAACCGCCAGCAGCGAATTGCTCGAGGCAAGCATCCATCAAAAAATAAAGAAACTAAGCCCCATACCCTTTGTGGCTGCTGTTGATTTCAAAATCAACAGGAAATATCTAAAATTTCTGCTGCCTCCGGTCGCTGTGTTGGTGGTCATCTTGATTGCTGCCCCTGCCATCGTCACCGAGTCGTCGAACAGAATCATCAACTACACCACCTTTTTTGAAAAACAAGCCCCCTTCAATTTCCAAATTCTCAACAAAAACCTAGAGGCAATTCAGCAACAAGATTTTCAACTCGATGTGAAGATGACCGGCAACGACATTCCGAATGAGATTTTTTTGGTGGCAAATCAAAATGAATTCAAGCTTATCAAAGAAAACATAGTGTTGTTTCATCATACGTTTAAAAACATACAGAAATCGCAGACTTTTTATTTGAAAGGGAATGGTTTCCGCTCCAAAGACTATACCATTTCCGTGATTCCGAAACCGATTATTCTCGATTTTTCATTGCAACTTAACTACCCCGCCTACACAGGCAAAAAAAGCGAAACCATCGAAAATTCAGGCGACCTGACCGTTCCATGTGGAACCAACATCGCCTGGAAAATTAAAACCAAGGACACCAAGAGACTCTTTTTTCAATTTATTGATAAAGGATTTTTCTTGCAGCCGGGTTCCGAAAATCAGTTTGCCTACAATCAGCTTTTCTTCGTCACCCAAAACTATTCGGTGGCAACTTACAATGAGTTCATTAAAAACCCCGATTCATTGTCTTATTCCATAAATGTGATACCCGATGCCTGTCCTTATATAGATTTAACGGAGTATCGCGATTCGCTTTACACGAGCCGCCTCTACTTTAAAGGGATGATTAAGGATGATTATGGCTTCAACAAACTATTGTTTAAATATCGGAAAACCAAAATTGATAAGGAAAGTGATGCCGAGCAAATGAAGAGTATTGCGATTACGAAAGGCATGAACCAACAGGATTTTTATTATTATTTTGATATAGCGGAATTGGGCGTTGAGGCTGGTGATGATATTGATTATTATTTTGAAGTATGGGACAATGATGCCATAAAAGGCAGCAAAGCTACGCGTTCGCAGAAAATGGTGTTTAAAGTGCCTACGCTGGATGAAATTCAAAAAGAAACCGAACAAAACAACGAAGATATCAAGGACAAGATGGATCAAGCCATCAAAGATATCAGTCAATTGCAAAAGCAAATCGAGGAGATGAACAAAAAGATGTTGGACAAAAAAACCTTGAATTGGCAAGAGCGCAAACAAATTGAAGACCTTCTCAACAAGCAACAGCAGATGCAAAAAAATGTGGAAGAACTGAAAAATCAGATACATCAAAACAACATCAAGGAAAAACAATTTAATACTGTTGACCAAAACATACTTGACAAAGAAAAGCAATTGGAAGAACTGTTCAACAAACTCATGACCGACGACATGAAGGATATGTTCAAGCAAATGCAAGAAATGTTAGACAAGCTCGACAAAAACAAGGTGAACGATATGTTGGACAAAATGAAACTCTCCAACAAAGATATTGAAAAAGAACTCGACCGCAACTTGGAATTATTCAAACAATTGGAGTTCGATAAGAAGATGACCGAAACGATAGATAAACTTCAGAAACTATCAGATCAGCAGCAAAAGCTTTCGGAACAGACCAAAGACGAAACCAATAAGCAAGAGGATTTGTTGGAAAAACAAAAAGAAGTCAACGATCAGTTTAACGATGTGAAAAAGGACATTGAAAAACTCAACTCTCTTAACAAAGAACTTGAAGATAAAAAGAACTTAGAGAAGACTGAAGAGAAACAAAATGCCATACAGCAAGAGCTTAACAATAGCCAGAATAGCTTACAAAACAACAAGCGAAAAAATGCCTCGAAGTCGCAACAGAATGCCTCTGAGCAGATGAAGCAAATGGCAGACGAAATGAAAAAAAATCAAGAGGAAATGGAGCAAGAAGCCGCACAGGAAGATGAGCAAGCTTTGCGTGCCATTTTAGAAAACTTGGTGAATGTTTCCTTTGGGCAGGAAGAGCTAATCGGCAAGCTTCAGACCACTAACGTTTCGGATCCAAAGTTCACCAATATTATGGATAAGCAAAAAGAGTTGAAGGATGACTTAAAAATGATAGAAGATTCCCTGCTTGCTTTGAGCAAACGTCAAGTAGCAATTCAGCCGATTGTGAATAGAGAAATTACCAAGATAAACGACAATGTTGGCAGAAGTTTGGAGTATCTTCAAGATAGAAATGTATCTTATGCGCAATCTTCCCAACAGTATGTGATGACATCTGTAAACAATTTGGCACTGATTTTAGCCGAATCGTTGCAGCAAATGCAACAGCAAATGCAATCGAAATCATGCAAATCTGGTAAAGGAGGGAAGTGCAGTAAACCAGGAAATGGAAAACCATCTGCTGCCACCATGAAGCAAATGCAGGAGAAATTAAACAAACAGATGGAGGCATTAAAAAAACAGATGGAAGAAGGAAAAAAGAAAGGTGAAACAGGGAAAAAGGGCGAAAACGGACAGCAATCTACGAGTGAGCAATTAGCTCGACTTGCCGCACAACAGGAAGCCATTCGTAAAATGATGCAGCAATATGGCGAAGAATTGAAAAAAGAGGGCGTTGGAAACGATGGAAAGGTGGGCGATATGATGAAACAAATGGAACAAACCGAAACCGACCTTGTGAATAAAATGCTGAATTCGGAAACTATGAAACGGCAGCAAGAAATTTTAACACGGCTGTTAGAGTCCGAAAAGGCTGAGAAAGAAAGAGAATTGGATGATAAAAGAGAATCAAATGAATCAAAAATCAAAAATTATAGTAACCCAAATCAATTTTTCGAGTATAAAAGGTTAAAATCAAAAGAACTCGAATTGCTCAAAACAATACCCGTAACTTTAACCCCATTTTTTAAGTATAAAGCGAACGAGTACTTTTATAATTTTGCAGATTGATGAAAAAGCACACAATAAAAATAAAATCAGATTTACAAGAGATTCACGAAGTTGAAAAATTTGTGGAGGATATTTGCGATTATTACAACATAAATAATTCGTATTTCGGAAACATTATTGTTGCAATCACTGAGGCTGTTGAGAATGCCATACAACATGGAAATAAAAATGACGCGACAAAACGTGTAAGCATCCTATTTGATTCCACCAAAAAAGGAATTTCTTTTACTATAGAAGATGAAGGAATGGGCTTTGATTCAAGCATTATACCAGATCCTACCAATATTGACTTAAAATTCGAGAAAAAAGGTACAGGAATCTTTTTAATGAAAACACTTGCGGACGAAGTTCGTTTCAGCGAAAACGGACGAAAAATCAAACTCATTTTTAATATATCCGCTATTAATCAGGAGGTGTATATGACCAGAAAACAATATGTTGAAGAATATTTAAAGCATAAAAAAGGAATATTCGAAAAGAATAAATAGTATTAATGACGCTTAAAAAAATAAACTTTTTTGCACAAAACGTATCCCTACCTGTCAAAAAGAAAAAACTGATTCGTGCATGGCTTTTACTTTTGATGCAAACAGAAGTTGAGTTCTTATCATATGCCGAAATTAATCTTGTTTTTTGCGATGATGAATACCTATACCAACTGAACACACAATATTTAAAACACATCACACTCACCGATATAATAACGTTTGATTATTCAGAAAACAAAAATCTAAAAGCGGATGTATTTATTAGCACTGAAAGAGTAAAAGAGAACGCGAAACTATTCCAACAGACATTTACGGATGAAATTTCACGGGTTATGGCACACGGACTATTGCATGTTTGTGGCTATAAAGATAAAACGGCGAAAGCAAAAGCGATTATGACCGATAAAGAGAATTATTATTTGAATTTACTTAATGATCTTACAAACCAAAGAAATGCTTAAAATTGGCAAAACAAATAATGTTTTTTCTTTAACAACACTCCTGTTTCTTTTTACAATACTTGTATTATTAAGATTTATTTACCCTCCGACAAATGTCCTTTCATGGGATGTTTTTGGTTATTATTTATATCTACCCTCAAAATTTATTTACCACGATTTAGGTCTTTCGGACCAGACATGGCTTAACAAACTTATTGTTCATTATAATTCTACCGCGACCTTATATCAAGCCTATATTGGACCTACAGGGAAATGGGTTATGAAGTATTCCATGGGTATGGCGGTTTTATACATGCCTTTTTTCTTTGTTTCACATTATTTAGCACCAGTTTTTGGCTATCCAGCGGATGGATTATCGTTGCCATACCAATATGGTATTGCAATTGGAGCGTTAATTTATACTTTTGTAGGGTTGGTGTTTTTTAGAAAAATATTGTTGAACTATTTTAGTGATAAAACAACGATGCTGATAATACTTTTAACTGTTTTGGGAACAAATTATTTGAATCAAGCAAGCATTGGAAATCTTTCAACGCATAACTTTCTTTTTTCTTTTGTTGCGGCATTAGTATGGTTCACCATAAAGTGGCATGAGAAGCAAAAACTTCTTTTTATGCTACTCATAGGTTTACTTTCCGGAGTGATTACCTTGGTACGACCTAACGAGGGGGTGTGCATCATAATTCCACTTTTATGGGGTATTTGTAATAAAGAAACCCTGATCAAAAAACTACAAATGTTGGCTAAAAACAAAGTTCAAGTTATTGTTGCCATACTTGCTTTCGTTGTAGTACTACTTCCTCAAATGTATTATTGGAAAAAATATACAGGCAGTTATATTTTTTATAGCTACCTAAATCCTGGCGAAGGTCTTGATTTGTTGTCACCGCATATATCTAATTTTTTATTAAGCTTTCGGAAGGGCTGGTTTGTTTATACTCCTATAGTATTATTCTCATTGATAGGGTTCATTAATTTATATAAAAAACAGAGAGAGTTTTTTTTCCCAATTCTAATTTATTCTTTAGTTTCCTTATATTTGATATCGAGTTGGACGTGTTGGTGGTATGCAACGGGATGTTATAGTCAACGTGCTATTATTTCTTTATACGTAGTGTTGGCAATTCCTTTAGGATATTTTTTAGAAAGATTAAAGGTAAGGAAGTCCTATATAAAGTTTGGAGTTTTTATTCTTATGTTCTTTTTCGTAGGATTAAATTGTTTTCAATTTTGGCAATTTCATAAAGACATTTTGAAACACGATGGTATGACGGAAAAATATTATTTGGCGATTTTTGGGAAAACAAAGATGCCAGTAAATGCCTCAGAAATGCTTCTTGTTAATAGGTCGGTTACGGGAATTGAAAATCTAACAAATCCCGAGAAATATTTCAAGAAGATTTTAGGTGTTTACGATTTTTCGCAAATACCAATTGAACCAAATGGACGTTATTGCAAAGATCCAAGTGATACGAGTATATATTGTCTTGTAATGGATAGTTCGTTTTGTTATTCTCCGGGTCCTATTATAAAATATAAAAATATAACTGGAGAATATTATGCTTGGATAAGAGCCAAAGTGGAATACAAATACTCGGAAAATTATAAAGATGAGAACGCGCTTCTCATAGTTACATTTGACCATAAGGGTGGTGCCTATAAATATTTTGCGGGAGAAATGAATTGTAAAGACTCATTAAAAACCATATGGGTTACCAAAACATTTGATTATCAAACGCCAGAGGTAAGAGATGTAAACGATGAATTGAAAGTTTATGTATGGCATAGAGGAAAGAAAGCGGTATATATTAAGAATATAATTGTTGAGGTGTATGAACCTATTGTTAGTAACTAATACAAAATTAGAGAAATAAAGCGTTGTTTCACGTGAAACCTTTTTATGTTGTTAAAGAAATATGATATAATTGTTGTGGGAGCAGGACACGCAGGATGTGAAGCGGCGTCTGCGGCGGCAACTATGGGGTCGTCAGTTTTATTAATAACGATGAATTTGAATTTAATCGCCCAAATGTCATGTAACCCTTCCATTGGAGGTGTTGCAAAAGGTCAAATTGTGAGGGAAATAGATGCTTTGGGAGGCAAAACTGGAATTATAACGGACGAAACAATGATACAGTTTCGTATGCTCAATCGTTCTAAAGGACCTGCAATGTGGAGTCCGCGTGCGCAATGTGATAGAATGAAATTTTCTGAGAGATGGCGGTTGACGCTGGAAAAAAATCCAAATATTGACTTTTGGCAAGATAATGTACGAAAGGTTGTCATTAAAGATAAAAAAGTAATTGGGGTTGAAACACTACTAGGAATAAGGGTATTGGGGAAGGCTGTCATACTTACCAATGGGACATTTCTTAATGGACTGATTCATATTGGAGAAAAGAATTTCAGTGGAGGACGAATGGGAGAGCAATCTTCTTTCGGTATTACTGAGTCGTTGGTTGAAGCAGGTTTTCTTACAGACCGCTTGAAAACAGGGACTCCTGTTCGGGTTGACGGAAGAACAATAGATTTTAAAAAACTTGAAGAACAGCCTGGTGATGCGAGACCGGGAAAATTCTCTTTCACAAAAACAAAGTTTTTAAAAAATCAAAGAAGCTGTTACTTAGCATACACAAATACCGATGTTCATACTGTTTTGAAAGGAGGATTTGAAAAATCACCCTTGTTTAAAGGTATAATAAAAGGGAAAGGACCGAGATATTGCCCATCAATTGAGGATAAAATCGTAAGATTTTCAGAAAAGGATAGGCATCAACTTTTTGTAGAACCGGAGGGATGGGATAGTATAGAATATTATATTAATGGATTTTCGTCTTCTTTGCCTGAAGATGTTCAATTAAATGCTTTGAGAAAAATATCAGGGTTTAAAAAAGCTAAAATTTTCAGACCGGGTTACGCTATTGAATACGATTACTTTCCTCCTACTCAATTAAAGGTGACGTTAGAAACCAAAATTGTTGAGAATTTATATTTTGCAGGACAGATTAATGGAACAACGGGTTATGAGGAGGCGGCAGCACAGGGTTTAATAGCAGGAATAAATGCGCATAATAAAAATTCAAAAAAGCCTGATTTTATTTTAAAACGTACAGAAGCATATATTGGAGTTTTAATTGACGATCTAATAACTAAAGGTGTTGACGAGCCTTATCGAATGTTTACTTCACGTGCGGAATATAGAATATTATTACGACAAGATAATGCCGATTTACGATTAACGCATATTGGACATATGTTGGGCTTGATTTCAGAAAAAAGAAATCGGGAATGTGAGAAAAAGAGAAACCAAATTGGGCAGTTAATCCAATTCATTAAAAAAGAAACCATATTACCATCTCAAGTCAATGATTTCTTATCGCGTATTGGAACTCCACAGATATCTCAAAGCACAAAAATTTATAACTTATTATTGAGACCTCAAATAGACATGCAGTCGTTATTGCAATGTTCTTTGGAATTAAAACAATTTGTAAAGGACAAGAAATTGCAGGCTCAAGAAATTTTAAACCAAACAGAAATCCTTATAAAATACCAATCTTATATAGATAAAGAAAACGAAATTGCAGAAAAAATAATCAAACTTGAAGAAATCAAATTGCATGAGGATTTTAATTATAAAGAATTAAAAGCCCTATCTATAGAGGCAAGAGAGAAGTTAAATAAAATAAAACCAAAAACAATTGGACAAGCATCTCGAATTAGTGGTGTTTCTCCGTCAGATGTAACTATACTTTTAGTACATTTGGGACGATAATGTTTCACGTGAAACTATAAAAATGGAACAGATACATACTTGTGCAATTTGTGGAAAAAACAGCTTTTCTGTTTATTTGGAAAGCAGTGATTATTTTTTAAGTAAAGAAAAGTTTACTATTGTAACCTGCGACAATTGTGAATTTTTGTTTTTAAATCCACGCCCAGATGCTGTGGAAATTTCTAACTATTACAAATCTGAAGAATATATTTCTCATTCAAATACAAAAAGAGGAGTTATTAATAAAGTTTATCATATTGTTCGGAAGAGAAATCACAAAAACAAATATAACTTAATTCAAACCATCAAAAGAAAAGGCACACTTCTTGATATAGGTTGCGCCACGGGGGAATTTTTAAATTACTGTAAAAATAATGGGTGGAAAGTCATGGGTATTGAACCAGACGAGGATGCTCAAAAGTTCGCAAAGACACAATATAACTTAGACGTTTTTCCCGAAAGTTTGTTAAATGAAGCTCCAGCAAATAAATTTGATGTCATAAGTATGTGGCATGTTTTAGAACATGTTCATCTACTTGAGCCAAGAATAGAGCAGATTAAAACATATTTACAAAACGATGGTGTTGCTATTATTGCAGTTCCAAATGCGGCATGTAAGGATGCGGAAATTTATAAAGAGTTTTGGGCAGGGTATGATTTGCCGCGCCACCTTTATCATTTTACACAGAAATCAATTTTAGAGCTTTTCAAAAAAAACGAATTTACTTTAATTGAAACTATCCCTATGAAATTCGATTCATATTATATTAGTATGTTGAGCGAAAAATATAAAACGGGGAAGGGCAATCTTGTAAAGGCATTTTTAAATGGATATATCTCGAATAGATGGGCAAAAGGAAATAATAACAATTATTCAAGCCTGATTTTTGTATTAAAGAAAAATAGCGGCAAATAAAGCGTTTAGACAAATTATGACCCTACTATAATATGTTATGCTGTTTTATTTGAGAAAATCTTTCATTTGCTTTAATTTTAAGCCAAAATTTCGCAACAATTAAAAATTCGAAAAACAATGTTTGAAAAAAAGAGTATCGGAAAAAGAATTTTTTTAGTTTTAGGCGTCATCGTATTTTTAATCATTTTTAATCTAATTTTAAAAAAACAGTTTTTGTCTTCACAAAATGATAGTGAATCGAAAACGAAGAAAATTGAAAATATATTAAAAGAGAAAGAAAAACTTTCAATTAAGAATTTAGACATATTTGTTAGCAAGTCCGAAAACAATTTAGCGTATAATTTATTTAGTGACGAAAACCTGTCAAAGCTATATGATGACGAAAAGATTTCTTTCTTTTTGTATAGTAATGATAGCTTAGTTTATTGGTCAAGCAATTCTGTTTCGTTGGATTCAATTCAACGGGATAAGATTTCTGACAGTTGTTTTGTAAAATTATCAAACGGGTGGTACGAATTAATCAAAAGGAAAAATGGCGATCAAATTTTTATTGCAGCAATTTTAGTTAAATCAGAATATAAATACGAAAACGACTATCTTCACAATGACTTTGCCGAGGATTTTTGCATTTCATCGCAGAACATCAAAATTACAAAAACAGCAAAGTCAAATATAATTAGAAATATTAATGGAAAGGCATTGTTTTCTGTAGAATATAAAAACAATTCAACATTAAGCACTTCGGCGGAAACATTTTTTTTCATAATATATCTGTTGGAATTTTTGGCTCTATTTTATTTGATGTTCTTATTCTGCACCTTATTGTTTTCAAAACCTTCGCAAAAAGAACTTAGGAATCTTAGCTTTTTATTCTTAATTATTACTGTCAGGGCATTGCAGTTTTATTTCAAAATCCCCAATGATTTATACAATTTCACACTGTTTAGTCCAATATATTTTGCTTCATCAGAATGGCTGCCTTCATTTGGCGATTTATTAATTAACACCATACTGATTTTTGTTTTTGCTGTGTTTTTATATAAAAAACCATTTAACGCATCATCAAAAATATTCAACAAATGGATTTCTGTACTTATAGCATTTCTGCATTTTCTTTTTTCTGCATTTCTTTTTTTCTTTGTAATCAACCTTCTTCAATCAATCGTAATAGATTCTACAATTTCATATAATCTCAATCAGCTTTTTACAATTAATTTCTTGAGCATATTGGGGTTTTCAATTATTTCGATCATAGTCGTATCTTATTTTTTAATAAGTACTTTCATGTTGCGATTTTTATATCATTCAACTTCAAGGAAAATTTTTTTATTGATTGGGTTTTTGCTTGCAGGTTTCGTGTTGTTGATTCTGCATCCTTTTAAATCATCGCAAGATATTCAGCTGATAGTTGGCTTTTTTTCTTTTAATTGCATTTATTTCTTTTTCAGAAATAGTAAAAGAAAGAAATCTCAATTTTATGAAATTGTAATTTATTTATTATTGTTTACGTATCTCACCTATTACACTATAAATTCATGTAATAACATAAAAGAAGTAGAAAAAAGAAAGTCGTTCGCACAAAAATTATCTTCGGGCGAAGACCCTCTTGCAGAATATATTTTTAGAAACACTCAAAAAGATATTCTTGCTGACAAAATCTTGAGACAAGCATTAAAAAAGCACACATTAAAGGATAATGAACTAAGTGAATATGTTACAAAGAATTACTTTTCCGGGTATTGGGATAAGTACAGAGTCCAAATCACCTATTGTAACAACTATGATAGTTTGCTTATTGAGCCAACTCAGGAAAAAAGAAACTGTTATATGTATTTCGATGATTTAACAAAAAGCATTGGCAAAAACACTTCTTGCGAGAATCTCTTTAGTCTTAATGATGGAAGCGGAGGTAACAATTATGTTTCAAAGCTTGAATTTATTGATGATTCTTCCTCAATATCGTTATTTATAGAACTAAATTCAAAATTTATTCCAAAGGGCTTGGGTTACCCGGAACTATTGATTGATAAAAAACTCTTTATAAATACAGACTTATCGAATTATTCGTATGCAAAATATTTAAAGAATACCTTGATTGATGCGTATGGAAAATATTACTATACAACTTTTTTCTTCACGAAAGATTCGATTATTACAAACGACACCTACGTTTTTAATAAAGACGGTTTCAATCATTTATTGTATAAAATTGATAATAATTCTTTTCTAATTATAAGTAAAAAAAGTGGCAACTTACTTGATACCTTAGCTCCGTTTTCAATGATATTTGCGATATTTTGTATAACGTTAATTTTCGTTTTTTTGATTATAAAATTTCCACCAAGAATAAAGCACCTACAGTTTGATTT
>CAIWVT010000431.1 GCA_903916135.1 uncultured bacterium | reverse complement strand
CTGATAAAGGTATCCCAAAAAGAAAGTTATTATCACAAGAAATTCAAGGCAGAAATGATGGCGTACATTCCGTTTACGCCAATAGAATTTGAGCAGATGCACCGTCATATTCATGCGCGCCTGCTGCAACTTTTCCCCTTGTTGGAACAGGAACCCTACACCTATCAGCAAGTTATGGCGGGAAGTTTGAGTTCTTATTCGCTCGCTAAGGTGGGTTTCTCTTCCGAAAAAATAAAGATAGTTTTCAAGCTCGAACTTAATGAGGACACGAGCGACTTAATTATCGGTATAAAGAAAAGCGACGACAGCATCATCACCGATGTAAAATTCTTTGCGGGTTTGTTTGTGTTGGAAGGCGAAACCTTGTTTCTCCTGAATCGCTCGCGCGATGCCGCTATCATAAAATATATAGGCGCAGCGGGAAAAATTAAGGTGCATAAGATGGATACCAACAATTTTCTACGGGCTTTTGTGCTCCCTTTGCAACGATATTATGATGTGGAAGTGCCCGAAAGCATTATGGATTCCACTTTGTTGAATGAAGATACTACCTTCACTAAACTGATTTATTTGAGCGAAAAGAACGATAATTTTTTGGTCATTCGCCCTGCATTTCGCTATAATGAGCATCCCCCTGTGGAATTTAGCGATGCCACACGCATTGTGGAGGTGCTCGACAAAAAGGTGGTGATTACCCCCCGCGAACACGAAATGGAAGAGTTGTTTGTGGAAAGCATACGCGCTTTGCATCCATCCTTCAAGATACAGGGTTTGCAGGGATTTTTCTATATCAGCTTTGAAGATGCCATGAAAGACGGATGGTTTTTCACCTTTTATAATCACATGAAAGATGAAGAAGCGGAAGTGTATGGCATGAAAGATATGAAAAAGTTTCACTACAATCCGCACTCGCCCGTCATCTCTTTTGGTTTTGCTACGGGAATTGACTGGTTTGATGTGAAAATAAATATTATGTTTGGCGACCAGACCGTGCGATTGAAAGATTTGCGCAAAGCCGTCATCAACAATCGGAATTATATTTTGTTAGACGATGGGTCTATCGGCATCTTGCCCGAAGAATGGGCGAAGAAATATTCTTTGCTTTTCAAAATGGGCAATGTGGACAAGGAAGATTTGAAAGTTCCGAAGTTTCATTTCTCTATTATTGACGAAATGTATGAACAGATTGACGATGAAAAAATTCGCCGCGAATTGGAGTATAAACGAAATATGCTGCAGAAGTTCAGCCGTATCGAAGACATCGCTATGCCCGAAAAGGTGCATGCTGAGTTGCGTCCCTATCAGAAGTCAGGATTTTCATGGCTCAATTTCTTAGATGAATTCAATTGGGGCGGCATCCTTGCCGACGATATGGGACTCGGAAAAACCTTGCAGACACTCACTTTTCTTCAACATCTGAAAAATAAAAAATATTTTATACACGAGGAAGCCGAAATTCCCTTCGATGAGTTTCAAAGAGATACCCATTTGATTATTTGTCCGAATTCCTTGATGTTTAATTGGGAAAGCGAGATTGAAAAGTTTTGCCCCGACCTGACGTATCATATTCATCACGGCAGCGATAGAGTGGTGGACCCCAAAGAGTTTGCCGCTTACGACATTATCATCACCACCTACGGAACGATACGTTCGGACTTTGAGATTTTTGTGAAGTTTATGTTTCGTTATATCATTTTGGATGAGTCGCAGGCTATCAAAAATCCCGCTTCCAAAGCCACCAAAGCCGTGCAGTTGCTCAAAAGTCGCAATCGCCTTGCTTTGTCGGGAACTCCCTTGCAGAACAATATCTATGATTTGTATGCACAATTGAATTTTTTGAATCCGGGGATGTTGGGCAATATGGAATTTTTTAAAAATGAGTTTGCCAACCCCATCGAAAAACATCAAGAGCAATTCAAGAAAGATCAGTTGAAGAAACTTATCTTCCCATTCTTCCTGCGCCGAACCAAACATCAAGTGGCAAAGGAGTTACCCGAAAAAACGGAAACGATTTTATATTGCGAAATGGGGGCGGAGCAACGCACCGTTTATGATGCTTACCGCAACGACTATCGCGACCGCATTATGCGCCGCATCGCCACGGATGGCTTAGAGAAATCGGGCATTTATGTGTTGCAAGGGCTGATGAAGTTGCGCCAAGTGTGCGATTCGCCATCCATTTTGGGCAACGATGAAATCTATAGCCACGAGTCGGTGAAACTTGAGGAACTTACGCGCGAAATAACCGAAAATACAGGCGAGCACAAGGTCTTAGTGTTTTCGCAATTCATCGGTATGCTTCATTTGATTCGCCAACGCATGGAACTGCACGGGATTAATTATGCTTACCTTGACGGGAAAAGCAACGACAGGCGCGAAAGCGTGGAGCGGTTTCAGGCGGATGAAAACTGCAAAGTGTTTCTCATTAGCTTGAAAGCCGGTGGCGTGGGGCTGAATTTGACTGCTGCCGACTATGTGTATTTGGTTGACCCCTGGTGGAATCCCGCTGTGGAGGCGCAAGCCATTGACCGAACGCACCGTATTGGGCAGTTGCGCAGTGTGTTTGCTTATAAAATGATTTGCAAAAATACGATAGAAGAAAAGATACTTATTCTCCAAAATAAAAAGAAAGACCTTGCCAAAGAGCTTATTTCGGAAGAGAAATCCTTTTTGAAAAACCTCAACAAGGAGGATATTGAGTATCTGTTTAGCTAAAGGAATCTCACACAGTTAAAAAATATTCCCATTGTTATTCGCGGAAAATATTTTCAATCCCTTTCCTACGTGGGCTTATATTACAGCTATATTACGTCCCTACGGGACTTAGGGTTGTGGGTGTTTGTTTTTCTATAAATATTTTGTCCCTACGGGACAGGCTTCCACGATAAAATCCTCAATCCCGTAGGGATTTAATGTTTATAGAAAATTTTAATACACGGTTTTTTAAGTCCCGTAGGGACGAAATATTATTTAACCTGACGACAATGAATTATATTCGGGTTTCTACTATATTTTTCAGTCACGCTATTTATAAACGAAACTGTTTAGAATCAAACCCGTCGGGCAGTTTCACCACCCCGCTCAAACTTTCCACCAAAGGAGTTATCTTAAATTCCTTTTTCTCGTACTCAGTCAGCGTAGCAAGATAGGATTCAACCAAACGTGAAACGCTTGTATTATGGCTCTTAGCATAATGCTTTGCTTTGTCAATCACACTCTTATTTAATTTTAAAGTTAGTTTTGCGTCCATGAAATTATTTTTATATGTACAAAGATAATCATTTTATACTAAGATAGTAAGTGAAAAGTTCAGAAAAGTAATAATAAAATATCAAGGATTCATTTCATACTATAGCAATACGGCAACATTAAAGGTATTTTTACCTGTAAGAAGGCATAATTATTACTCATTATAGGCAGAAAATATCATGCCGTATTTCTATTCCTAATAAACCTTAGTAGTATAGCTATGAACACCTTAAATTCGACCTTATTACATTATTTTCTTTTTAATGTTGTTATGATAGGAATAATGAGCCTATCTGACTCTCGCAGAAAACATGCCAAATATTTTGGCAAATGACCATAAAACATTTAGATTTTCAATAAAGTAATAAGGTTAAGGTAGTTTTGTTCATAGATATGCTACTAAGGTTTGAAAATAACAAGCAAAACAAGCTCGATTGGCAACTCTTTTATAATAAAAAACATGAAGACTACTGAAATTCTACAATAAACATTAATCCGCAATATGAAATCTATTATCTTTGCACCTAAATTATTTATCTTAATATAAGAAAATAGACATATAAATCAAGATATTGTTGTTTTTCATTCAATAAGTACAATCTTTATATCTCAAATAATAAAGATTAGGATTGAATTGATTAAATATACTATTTGAAACATAATACTTACATCTATTTATTTATTAAACACTATAGTATTTTTTATGTTTATCATAAATACCTTAATGTTTTCTATAGTTTAAATAAATATATATAATAAATTCTATAAATATAATCAATTGAAAAATATAAACATCAAAAAGAATCTTTGCTAACTAAAAAATATACTCATTATTGAGGAGGCCCCCAAAGTTAATCAAT
>CAIWVT010000430.1 GCA_903916135.1 uncultured bacterium | reverse complement strand
TTGTAGAGAAGAGAAAGATTTCTGGGGCAATATCCTCTAAAGTGTGTAAACGCGAAAAGTTATTCTAAAAATATTTTTTGACCAAATTAAAAAGGTCAAAAAAAATATTTTTGGAAATAACTTTTAACTTTGCAATTTTAAACACACAATTAATACATATATTATGAGAATTGAAGAACAATTAATGAAAGATCTTTTTAAGCAGTTAAAGTCCTCAGAAGAGTTAACTGATTTTTTGAGTCAAATTCAAAAAAGGGGCATAGAGCAGCTATTAGAAGGTGAGTTAGACGCCCATTTAGGTTATGAAAAAAACCGAATATCTGAGGTTAAGAATAATAGAAATGGTCATATATCTAAGAGGATTAGTACCTTCTATGGGGTAAAAGAAATCAATGTTCCAAGAGATCGAGATGGATCATTTAGTCCAATGGTTGTGCCTAAAAGGACAAGCATGATTGGTGGCATTGAAAACGTGATCATATCTCTGTATGCAAAAGGGATGTCGAACAGTGATATAAGAGAACAAATCAGGGAAATATACAATTTCGATATCTCAACATCAAATATTTCAATAATCACAGATAGAGTAACTAATGATATAATGGCTTGGCAAAACAAACCTTTAGATTCTCTCTATCTTATAGTTTGGATGGATGGAATTTCATTTAAAGTTAGAGAAAATTCAAGAGTAGTAAATAAGACCATTTACATTGCTATTGGATTACAAAAAAATGGTTTAAAAGAAGTTCTTGGACTTTGGCTTGGAAAAAATGAATCAGCTTCCTTTTGGATGTCGGTTCTTACTGACTTGAAGTCAAGAGGGGTTGAAGATATTTTAATAACAGTTACTGACAATTTAAAAGGTTTTACTGAAGCTATTACAGCAGTCTTCCCCGAATCTACAACTCAAATCTGTGTAGTCCACCAAATTAGAAACGCTATGAGATACGTCTCATGGAAGGATAAAAAGGAATTTACTAAAGACATGAAAGAAATCTACACTGCTCCCAACAAGGAAGCAGCTATAGCAGCATTAAATGATTTCTCAAAAAAATGGAATAGTAAATACTCCTATGCTGTTAAAAGTTGGGAGAATAACTGGGAGAATTTGACCGCTTTTCTTGACTTTCCTGTTGAAATAAGAAAAATTATTTATACCACTAATTTGATAGAAAACTTAAATGGAAAAATTAGAAAATACACTAAAAATAAGCTGTCATTCCCAACAGATGAAGCAGTTATTAAATCAACTTATTTAGCAATTGGAGAAGCAACAAAAAAATGGTCAAGACCAATCGCAAACTGGGGTATTATTTATAACCAATTTTTGATTATATTTGCCACCCGAATGAAATGTTGATGAAATCAACTTTTTAAGTTTACACACTTTACGGGATAGTGTCATTTCTGGTACTAAATCGGCAAAATCATGCTTTTCCCCCCTTCTATTTTACGACAAGAACAAAATAAATATGCTAATGTTTTAACAAAGCAAGACAGCTTTCATAAAAAAAGGACACCCTAAAAATGTTTAGGGTGTCCTTACATAGTAATGCTGTATTTGTTTTTTACCAACCCTAAACGAGCTTAATTTGTGAGTGTAAAACCGATTCTATTGGATGGTTCAGAAATTCCTGCTGAATTTTGTATGGCAACTGCATAAAACTGCTCTACTAATGCTGTAACATTTTTAGCAAACAATTTAAACGAATTTGTGCAAGTGATAGTTTCTTTTGGTGCTGGGGAGTCAATAGCAGCATAAATATAAAGAAGGTATATCTTCGAACCTCTTTTCAATTTAGCTTCGCCTTTTCCTTTCACCAAATTAACTTTCACAGTCTTGGCTTCAGATCCCTTTATAATTTTATCTATAACAGGCTTTGCAAAAACCGTCTGCTTTGTTTTATCACGACTGGCAATAGCTCCTGACTTCTCAATCATCACCTTATTGCCGCCACAAACGGGCACCAAATATGGAATGATTTCGTCAGTCATCATATCCAACAAGGCACCATTTTCTGCATTACGGATGCTTTTTTCATGTGGACCGCCTGTTATAGCGTTTTCGGTAGCTGGCACCGACAAATCATACTGCGCTTGAAAATCAGCTTTAGCAGGTTTTGGTCCCACAAAAATTAGTGGAAATTCATACATATTCTGTAGAAACAGACCT
>CAIWVT010000429.1 GCA_903916135.1 uncultured bacterium | reverse complement strand
CTCAAACAATGCATTGGTTGAATTCTGATAGCCTGTAACACTATAAATTGGTTCTCCATACCAATTCTTGCCAGTTATTTCTTTAATAGGTTCTTTTATATCTGAATTAAACCCATAACAAACGGAACTTATAATAGTGTTTGTTATTTTTTTTTGTTCAATTGTAAATGCATCCATGCCTTCATTTGGTGGAAGCACATCGTTAGTTTTTCCTATAGCTTTTAATACTCCATCAACTTTAGAATCAGAAGTAATAGAATTGTTTTTTACACCAGGAATGTTCAACATAATTACTTCAGCAATTGAATCTATAACCATTGAATCTGCCTTCGCAATTAGCTCTTTGGCATCTTTATAATATCTTCCTTCTGGATAATCAGAAAGGTAGGACTGATATGAATTAATAGAATTTTCTTGTTTTGCATTAGTCCATTTGTTTTTTTCAATAAGAAATTTGGTAGTCCAATATCCACATATTGCAAATACAATAGCCGCAGAAATTATAAGTACCCAAATTATAAATTTCTTTCGTTTTTGTCTTTTGATAGCAACGATTTTCTCTAAAAGTTTCTTGTATTCTTCATTTTCAGGGTACAATTCAAGTGCTTTTTCTACATTCTCCAAAGAACTGATAATATCATCAATTTCAAAATTATTAGTAGCCAGTTTGAATAATGAATCAGCCGCTAATTTTCGATACTTTTCGTTTTTATTTAGTTCATAAGCAGTTTCAAAATTATCAATTGCTAAATCATAGTTTTTCTGCTCAAGGTTATATGTACCATAAAAAGCAAAAAGTTCTTCAAGTATATTTATATGAAGTGCATTAGATGTTCCTAAAAGTGAGGCAAGGTTCAAATGTTTAATTAATGAAGGTAATCGAATATCTTTACTGTTAACTTTCAATAATGAATAGGAATAATAGAATAAAGCTTTGTTTTTATCATTATCATTTTTGATCTTCGATACAACAATTTCGAGCAATTCACAGGCTTTAGTATGATTGTTTGTTTTGCAGGCTTCAATTCCAATAATCATACGAGAATACAAATTGTCGGGTGCTAACTCATAAACTTTAATCCAAGCATCAAGGCTTGCCTTTGCATCATTGCGTTTTGATAATAATGTGGCTTTCTTTATCCACGTTTCTTTATCATTTGGTTTTAAAACGATGATTCGATTTAATATAGACAAAGCCTCATTATGTTTGCCAGATGATATAACAATATCAGCAAATTTTGTAATTTTTTGCCATGCAACATTATCATTCTGTTTTATTTCAACGATGCGGAATAGATATGGCAAAGTTTCATTATCTTTTCCTAAACTAATAGCAATATCTGCTAAATCTGTAAGCAGAAATATATCATGTGGATTACTTATCAGTAACTTTTCACCAATTTCAACTGCATCATTTAGGTTCCCAATTTTTATGTACGATTTATAAAGCAAATCAGGTGCAAAATTATCCTTTTCATCAATAGCAAGGATTTTTAAAAGCACAGTTATTGCATCTTTAAAAAGTAACTTATTAAAAAGAAATTGTGCATACTCCCGCAATAACGAAATGTCTAAAGGATTTGTTTTTAATTTATCGTCAAACACTGATTTTTGAGCAACATCTTTTGAATTTAATGTGGATTCGGAAATCAAAGCATTTCCACAAACCTTACAAAATCTTTTTTCATCGGGATAAGAAATATTGCATTTGTTGCATGTTTTCATACGAATAAATTTTTATTTAAATTTAATACCACAACTTTCACAAAATTGAGACGAGAGGTCTTCTATCTTTTTACCACAAGATGAACAAAATTTGCTTTCATTGGCACTATGGTTTACACCATCATCAATATTTACAAATGGATTTGCATGCTCATTAATAATATCGTTTTTTGTTTTCTTTGTATTATTAGCAATTGATGCAAATGCCCTGAATTGTTCAGCAAAAAATCTTGAAATAACAATTATTAAAAACCCATAAATGGGCATAATAATAATTGCCAGAGCACCTCCTCCAATAAAATCAAGTCCTATACTACGTGAGAAGTAATGACCGCCACCATTTTCACCGCTAAGAATTATTGTCGTCAATATGGCTGATGACGTTCCGACAATAATAATCCATGTACCCAACCATTCTCCTGCAGTTTGAATAAAGTGTGATAACACAGCTACTGCCACAAACTCATCTCCTTTTTGAGAAGTTAGTAAAACTTTAGATTTTCTATCCCACCATAACTGAAATCCAACCCAACTAGCAAAAGATATAATCGCCATAATTAATAAAAAAAGAGATACATATTTTCCATCCGCGTCAAAAATGTGATTATCCACTGCCTCGTAAAAAATATAAATAGGCAATGCGAAATTTGCTATCGCAATTAAAGCGTACAACCAACTAAATGGTTTACGATAAAGGTGTCCATTATCTATATAAGATAGGTAAGGCTTAATAAATGTAAAAAATTTGTTGTTCATATTAGTGATTATTAGTTCCCTACTCTTTTGGTTTTTCGGTTACACCCCGTTTTTTTAAATGGGTTCTGGTCTCCATTTATAAAATCCAATTTGAATCTTCAAACGACCCTGTTTATTTTTTATAATATTCGATTGTTTCAGCAGGGGCACTACAAAATAAATGATTTGTAGATTCATCATATCTAAAAGTTGTGGTACCATCCACACTCAACAATAAAAGTTTGTTCTTTTTTTCTAAAACCGCTTCTTGATTTATCTCAAGATTTTTTAAAATATAATTTGTCCCGTCATAACTGAGATTAAATGCCCGTCCTCCTCTAGTTTTTACTGGATACCAATCGCCAATAAAAATATCATCGTTTTTTGTCTTAGATTCATCAAATGTCGTTGATTTTTCTTTTTCAGTTAAAGATGAATTCAAAATACAACGGACTGACATTCCGCTTGTAATATGACGATCATCAATTGAACCACCACCACCACCTTCGTTTTCACCAAAACTTATATAATTGAAGAATTTATCATTTACAGTATTCCAAAAAAAAGCTCCAGTTCCAATCTCTTCAAATCTATCAGACCGTCGATAGCCGCCAGGTAAAACTGTAAGACCACTACTATTATTGCCATTCCCATTTTGTAACCAACCACTAACAGATTTAACTTTATGATTTAATTCTTTATAACCTAATTCATTAGCCAACGTATCCCACCCATATATACTTGCAATATGCCAACCAGAAGGGGCTAACCCTCTGGGATCAATAACGGCATATACATTATATAACTTACCATATTTTTCACCATTTGTGGATTCATTGTCATAATAACACCATGCTGGCTTTCCATCATCACCAGCTTTTTTCCATTCTTCTGTTGTCTTTGCTTCTGGTATTGGATCACCGTTTCTAAAAGTACTTACATTCAAATTTTCAACCATCCATATCTGATTGCCAATTTTTACAGTTTTAATGGTTTTACCTTCTTGGTCTTTAAAACCGCCGTTATTGCAGGAAATAAATAAAAAAATAATTACTCCCAACAAGTAATCAATAATTTTTTTTGAATTTTTCATTTTTTTCATTTTTTAAGTT
>CAIWVT010000428.1 GCA_903916135.1 uncultured bacterium | reverse complement strand
TCACGATGCACCAATCTGTTTTTATTTACAACCAAAAGTTTCAACAAATCAGCTTCCTTGCGCGTTAGATATTGATCACCGTTTGCTGTTTTCAAAATCATATTGGTATAATCAAAGGTGAAGCTGCCCATTATGAATTTTTCTAAATTATCCATAAGTGGAAAATATGCTTTCTTTTTAACACGACGTAAGATTGCTTCAATGCGCAAACTCAATTCTTCCGTGCTAAATGGTTTTGTGATGTAATCATCACAACCAATTTGAAAACCTTTAATCCGGTCTTCTTTTTGATTTTTTGCTGTCAGAAATACTATCGGAATATCTCTGTTTGTTTTCCTGATTTCTTTGGCAATAGTAAATCCATCTTTTTTTGGAAGCATAATGTCGAGGATAATCAAATCAAAATACTGCGATTTGAACAAGTCAAATGCGTCTTCGCCATTGTCGGCAAAGATAGTGTCATACATTAAAATTTCTAAGTAATCTTTTAAAACGAGACTTAGATTTGGATCGTCCTCTACGAGTAAAATCCTTGCTTTGCTACTACTTGGTGTCATGCTCATATTCATTAGTTTTAGTGTAATTAAAAGGAAAATATAATTCAAATACGGAACCTTTATGCAGTTCACTTCTTAAAAGCGTTATTGTACCATTATGGGCATCCATCACAGATTTAACATAATACAATCCCAAGCCGAAGCCTTTCACATCATGTATATCGCCCGTGTGAACTCTGAAAAATTTCTTAAATATATTTTTATGATCCGACATATCAATACCTCTGCCATTGTCTTCAACCAAAATAGAAATTCCATCAAGTTTATTGGTGGTGGAAACTTTTATTTGAGGTTTGTTTTCTGAATATTTAATGGCGTTATCCAACATATTTGTAATTACATTGATAAAATGAAGTTCATCAACATTAACTAATGATTGGTTGGCACTAAGGTCGGTATTGATTACGCCATGCTTTTCTTTTATCATTAGATTAAAAATATCCACAGAATTTTCAATGACTCTATGCGCTTCAACGGGAACAGGATTAATTTCCAGTTCTCTTTTGTCAAGAAGCGTGATTTGCAACACTTGTTCCACCTGATTTCTTAAACGTAAATTTTCATCATAGATGATATTGGCATATTTGCGTATTTTATCACCGTGTTCCGAAATTCCGTGACTCATAAGCATTTCAGAAGCCACCGATATGGTAGATATCGGCGTTTTGAACTCATGCGTCATATTATTGATAAAATCGTTTTTCATTTCCGAAATTTTTCGTTGCCGCATAACGGCAAATATCACATACAAAAATGAAGAAATCACTATAAAAAGAAAACATCCCGACAACACCAACAACCATAAAAACATGCGCCGTATAATCAAATGTTTTTCATTCGGAAAATATACAACCAAATAATAACTACCAAAATATATACTGCTTAAATTAACTCTATGCCGTGATTCACAAATGGATTGATAATTTTCGGGCTTGGAATTGCCAAACAGAATTTTGTCTGAATTGGTATCAAGGATAGCGAACACATAATCTTGTTGCACCTTAAAACAACCAAATTCATCTTCAAGCAAGGTGTCTATGCCTAAGGTAATTTCTTTTAATAATAATTGTTCCGAAACAATGGGGTCAAGCTTCATCACCATCGAATCACCTGATTTCTGTTCCGCTTTCTTCTCTTTTTCAAAATAATTCACATGGTCAACCACATTTGATAAACCTGCAAACACCATATTGTCGAACTGTTCCGAACGTAGTCGGATAGCTCGGTTTATCCATACAAATTGCGACACAACAATACCGATGACCGAAATTGTTGTTATGAGCGCAATCAAATATAGAAAATTTTTTTTCATGATACAAATGTAATTCTTTTTAAGCAGAAAAGTTAAATGTTAAATACTTTAACCTATATTTAACATGAGTTTTTTTTCATAAATCTTATAGAATCCTTATGACACTAAGGATTAAAGGATTTATTTATGTTTTGTGTTTTTGATGATGCTTCTTGAGGAATTTTTTTGCAGAATTTATTTAGGCAACAATTTCAAAGAACCTAAGTTTCGTATTGAAGCTCCTTTTTAAGAATTGTATATTTTATCAATTCATCAAAAAACTTTACTGACAGTTACAACTCTTAGAAAAGATAATATCTGTGTTGGGCAACAGATCCAACATGCACTTCTGTTTTTCAAAATTTATTGGAATCACGCGCATATCCACGACCTTTAAGGTGTTTTTGAGTTTGCCCATTTCAATAGGAAAAACTCGAATTAAATTCCCCCATAAATCAAGATAATTTAGTTTTTGCAGATTTCCAATCTCGCGAGGCAACTCCCCTATTTCGTTTTGATTCAAAATTAAAGATTTCAGAGCAACCAAATTGCCAATGGAGGGCGAAAGCATTTTTAATTTATTCACCGAGGCATCCAGACTACTTAATTTCACCAATAAACCAATTTGCGGAGGTAAATTATAAATCTTATTCTTTGATATATTCAGTATGCTGAGGTTTACTAAATCGCCGATGTCGGGCGGAATTTCTGTAAGTTTGTTTCGCGATAGGTTCAAAATCTTTAGATGTATCAAATAGCCTATGCTGTCAGGAATTTCGCGAATACTGTTTTTCGAAAGATTCAATTCCTGTAGATTAATACATTTCAATATTTCGAGTGGAAAAGTTTTCAGTCCTTGTCGCTGCAAATTGAGCCGATACACTTGCGCAGGGTTTTTCATCGCCAATTCGAGAGACGTATAAACTGTTTCGTTCGCCAAAGTAATCGAATCCAAGTTTTGCGCCTGCGAATCTATCAATAAAAAAAACAACACACAGAAAACGAAAACACCTATATATATATGTTTATACATTAAGTTTTTTTAAAACCAATTCTTTATCGCGCCCTAATTGACGAATAAGTTCTTGCACATTATCAAATTTCACTTCACTGCGTATATAATTTTCGAAAATCACTTTTATATTTTGCCCATAAATATCTTGATCGAAATCAAAGATATTTACCTCAACACTCAAGTTTGGATTTGCAAAAGTCGGATTATAGCCAATATTACACATACCATTATATAGAACATCATCCACCTGAACCTTCACAGCATAAACGCCAATACCCGGAATTAGTTTCAAGCTATCAGCAATTTTGATATTCGCCGTCGGGAAGCCTATCGTTCTTCCAATCATGCGCCCTTCCACCACTTCGCCCGTCATAGAATAATGATATGTAAGCATTGCATTCGCTTCTTCTATAGTATGATTCTCGATTAAATGCCGAATCTTGGTAGAACTTGCCACTATATTATTTTCCGATTGCCCCGAAATTTCTTCCACCTGATAGCCATGCAATTTTCCCAATTCCAACAAGGTTTCATGATTCCCCGAACGTTTGTTGCCAAAATGATGGTTGAAACCCATAACAACATATTTGCAATGAAGCGATGCTGCCAAAAAATTTTTCACATAGACTTCATAAGGAATAGCAGCAAACTCTTTTGTAAAATTCACCACAAAAACATTGTCAATGCCCAACTGTTCGAAAATCGTCACTTTTTCGTCCAACGTCGTCAACAGTTTAAGTTTAAAATCATCCATAGCAAGAGCAATTCTTGGATGCGGCTCAAAAGTAACAATCACCGATTGCAAGTGATATTCGTGAGCAATATCCGTCATGCGTTTTATAATTGAACGATGTCCTTTATGAATTCCATCAAAAGTACCCGTTGAAACCACAGAAAGAAAACTTTTTGGAATCTCGTTTGTCTGTTTAAAAACCTTCAAAATATTTATCGAATTAAATTATTTTGCAAAATTAAGTGATATTTTTGATGAAAAGCTATTTTTTATTATTAAAAGGTGTAATTTTGTATTTTTAAATTTTATTCGCAATTTTCAAAACACCTAATATTAAAAACATTTTAAATAAACATATAAAAAGTAATGGCTGTAAAAAGTAATGGAAAAGTTCATCAAATCATTGGTGCTGTTGTTGATGTAATTTTTGAAAAGGAAGAAGATCTTCCTAAAATTTATGATGCACTCGAGGTAAAAAAGGAAAATAACGAGATCCTCGTCTTGGAATGTCAACAAGATATTGGCGAAAATACTGTTCGTTGTATCGCTATGGACTCCACCGATGGTTTACGTCGCGGAATTGATGTTGTTAACACAGGTCAGCAAATTTCAATGCCGATTGGCGACCACATTCGTGGGCGTTTATTCAATGTGATTGGTGATGCTATTGACGGAATCGGTCCCGTGAATAAAGAAAAAACATATAATATTCACCGCGAGCCCCCAAAATTTGAGAACCTCGCTACTTCAAAAGAAGTACTCTATACAGGTATTAAAGTAATTGACTTGATTATTCCCTATGCAAAAGGTGGTAAGATTGGTTTATTCGGCGGTGCCGGAGTAGGCAAAACTGTTATCATCATGGAGTTAATCAACAATATCGCCAAGAAATATGCAGGGATGTCTGTTTTCAGCGGTGTTGGAGAGCGTACTCGTGAAGGAAACGATTTGTTGCGCGAAATGATTGAATCAGGTTTGATTAAATACGGCGACAAATTTGTGGAAGATATGGAAAAAGGCGGATGGGATCTTTCTTTGGTGAATACTGAAGACTTATTAGATTCTCAAACCACCCTCGTGTTCGGACAAATGAACGAACCTCCCGGAGCTCGTGCGCGTGTTGCTCTATCAGGATTGACATTGGCGGAATATTTCCGTGATGGCGATGAAAAAACAGGTGGTCGCGATATCTTATTATTTATTGATAATATTTTCCGTTTCACACAAGCGGGTTCTGAAGTTTCGGCTTTGCTCGGACGTATGCCTTCTGCGGTAGGGTATCAACCTACGTTGGCAACGGAAATGGGTATTTTGCAAGAACGTATCACTTCTACAAAGCGCGGTTCTATCACTTCAGTTCAGGCTATTTATGTTCCTGCTGATGACTTAACCGACCCTGCTCCTGCAACAACTTTCTCCCACTTGGATGCCACGACGGTATTGAGTAGAAAAATTGCTGAAATCGGTATCTATCCCGCTGTGGATCCATTGGATTCAACATCACGTATCTTAAGTCCGGATGTAGTGGGCGAAGAACATTATGAAGTGGCTCAACGTGTGAAATTTATTCTGCAACGCTATAACGAATTGCAAGATATCATCGCTATTCTTGGTATGGACGAACTTTCTGATGACGATAAATTAACCGTTCAACGCGCTCGTCGTGTGCAACGCTTTTTGTCGCAACCTTTCTTTGTGGCTACACAGTTCACCGGCTTGGAAGGTAAATTCGTGAATATCGAAGACACCATCAAAGGATTTAAAATGATTTTGGATGGTGAAGTGGATGAATATCCCGAAGCAGCATTCCACAATGTCGGTACCATTGAAGAAGCTATCGAAAAAGGAAAGAAACTCATCAGTCAAGCATAATTCATCTAAACAAAAAACAGTATGCTTATAGAAATAATTTCACCTGAAACCACAATCTTTTCCGGAGAAGTTCGCCGCGCGAAATTCCCCGGGAAGGACGGTTCCTTCGAAGTGCTCAACAACCACGCGCCTATTGTTGCTGTTCTGAAAAAAGGCAAAATCCGTTTGATTGATCAGCAAAATCAAACCACTTTTTATGAGGTGAACGGTGGCGTTGTAGAAATGCAAAAAAACAAAATCATTGTATTAGCCGAATAGTTCAATAATAATTTTATGGGTGAACGTATATTAAGCAAAATAGGTCCCGGTGTGGTTACTGGCGATGACCTTCAATATGTATTTCATAATGCCAAACAAAACCAATTTGCCATTCCTGCCGTCAATGTGGTAGGCACCAACTCCGTCAATGGCGTTATGGAAGCCGGCAAATTTGTAAATTCTCCCGTTATCATACAGTTTTCTAACGGAGGTGGATTGTTTTATGGTGGTAAAGCTCTCGACAATGCAGGCGAAAAAGCTGCTATTGCTGGAAGCATCTCCGGTGCCATGCACATACATCAAATGGCTGAATACTATGGCATCCCCGTCATCATACACACCGACCATGCCGCACGCAAATTGTTGCCGTGGATAGATGGTTTGTTGGATGCCGGCGAAAAGTTTTATCAGCAACACGGCAAACCTTTGTTTAGTTCGCACATGCTCGATTTGTCGGAAGAATCTCTGGAGCAAAACGTGGAGACCTGCAAACGCTATTTGGAGCGCATGAGCAAAATTGGCATGACTTTGGAAATTGAACTCGGCATCACTGGGGGCGAAGAAGATGGCGTGGACCATAGCGACATACACAGTTCGCGGCTTTACACCCAACCCGAAGATGTGGCGTATGCTTATCAGCAGTTGAGCGACATCAGTCCGCGTTTCACTATTGCGGCTTCTTTTGGCAACGTGCATGGGGTGTATAAACCCGGCAACGTGAAACTCGAGCCTATCATTTTGAAAAACTCGCAACATTATATTCAAGAGAAATTCCATACCACGGCAAACCCTGTAAGTTTTGTGTTTCATGGCGGCAGCGGTTCCGAACCCGAAAAGATTAAAGAAGCGATTTCCTACGGCGTGGTGAAAATGAACATAGACACCGACACCCAATGGGCATATTGGGAAGGCGTGTTGAAGTTTTATAAGAAAAACGAAGCCTATCTGCAAGGACAGCTCGGCAATCCAGATGGCGAAGAAAAGCCCAATAAAAAATACTACGACCCTCGTGCTTGGCTGCGCGATGGCGAAAAAAACTTGGTGGAGAGATTAAAGATAGCCTTCCAGGATTTGAATGCTATTGGGAGGAATTAAAGGAGTACTTGGAGTGCCTAAAGTATTTAAAGTGCCTAAAGTACTTCAAGTATTTAGGGTCTGCTGAAAAACATTTTTCCTATTGGTATTAAGCTATTTATAGCTATATTTGCACAAATTAATGCAAGGGAATATGAAAAAAGCTCGCAAAACGTGTGCACTTACACCCAAATATC
>CAIWVT010000427.1 GCA_903916135.1 uncultured bacterium | reverse complement strand
GGATATATTTTTCGAGCTTTCCCATTTTTTCTATCTCCCTGAAGTCTATTTTTTTTGTACTCTTTTCTTTTTTGCAATTCTCTTTTTTGCATGTTTCTTTTTAAAGCCACTTAATGGACGTGGACTGGTATTTTGTGGCATAAGTAATGGTATAACAACAATTGCACCCACACCAAGGGTCCCAATAATTATTGGCCATTTGTATTTTTTCAAAAAACTCGGTTTGTCCGGGCTTGCTGAATTATCCATCACTGGCGTATCTGTTACGCTTGGTTCACTTGCATTGGAATTGGCTGCATTTGGAGTTACTGTTTCAGCTTTTACACTAACGGTTACTGCTTGACTTGGTGTCGTAGGGCTTGTACTTGATTGCGAAATATTCACAACATCCTCCCGAACCCATCCACGTACAGAGAAGTCAGGATTGGTTACACCATACCATTTGAAACCGCCAATACTTTCCATGTAACCTGATGCAATTAAACATGTGCCTTTTTTCAACACATGAACTACGGCTGAAGTAACATTGGCAGTTTTGCGGACATTGGAGTATCCCGCTTTCGGTGATACTCTTAGACCTGTGATTGTTTTTGTAAATGTCATCATTTTAGATAAAGTTTTTTGCCAGTTTAATTTTTGAAGGTTTTTTTTCTATTTTGTCGCAGAGTTTTGCGAACTCATCAACGCTCATTTGGTTACATGCGGCTTTCATAATCTTGAGTGCTGCACCTAATTTTGTTTTTGCTTCTGTATTTGAAGATGCTTCAATATTTACTGTGAATTTGAACTGTTCCATTTTAATTGGGTATGTCTTTAATTTTTAATTCATCTTTGCAAAATGCAACTATTAATTCCGAGTTACGTTTAAAATCCTGCTCTATGGAGTATAAAATTGCGTAGAATTGTTTTATTTGATAATCGGATGCAGAGCTAATAAATTCAATCAAATCTTTGCGCGCTTGCGCTGTTTGTTCGTCATCATCATTTACAATTCCTGAATTATCGGTTATTTGATGCTGTTGTGGTGGTTCTACTTGGTCATTGTCTAAGAAACCTGCTAAAGCTGCTTCTATTTTTGCGGGTATTTTGTTGAATCCAATTTCACGAGCTGTTCCTATGATTCCTTTAATCATCGAAGTCGTGTTGGTGATTTGCTCGTATTTTTCGTAGAGTGTGTCGTACTGCTCGTCAAGTTCTTTATATTCTTCCTTTAGCTCTTCGTTTTCCTTTTTTAATGCCTCAAACTCTTGTTTGTGCTGTATCTCGGCTATGCGCTTTTCTGCTGCTTCGGATGCTCTCTGCTCAATCATGCCTAAAATTTCAGCTTCACCAAGTCCACCAAAGCCACCAACTCCACGCTGTGGAGCTTCTTCTTTTTTTTCTGCCTCATTTATGAATGGTGCGAAATTGCGTACTTTTTTACCATCTTGTAGCAACGTAACTGTGAGTTTTTGAACGCCTGAAAATTTGACGTGCCTTTTAATGGTTGTCGCTAAACTTTTTACGTCTGATTCATCATCTAATGACCTATCCGTACTGCCGTCCTCTGCAATAATGACTACTTTATAGGAAATTTCTTTACCAGATTTTACTAATGTATTTGCTTGTGCTTGTACATTTTGCAAATAAAGAGCTAATGTTGATGCCATTTTGTTATTTATTTTTGCCAATGACACGAATAAAAGACACCACGGCAGGAAAAATTAATTTAACATGGTATAATCTAATTTGAATCAATCCAGTAAAATATCTCATCCAAAATACTTTTTCAAACTCGGTATAACAGGTATAAAAACGATTTTCCGCGTCAATGGTCATCAATAAAGTTTTCGTTTCGTTTGACGCTAAATAATAGAATCCATCCTTTTCATAAGGAATAGTTTTATAAAAAGGATCATCACCGGTTCCATCAAATATTACGTCAAAAACGTCACTATCATAATGGTCATAGCCACGATCTGCCATGTCTTTTTGTATATGCTTATGTATGTCCATTGCTGAAGATTATTTTTTATGAATTTTACACTCATTTATCATTCTTACTGCACGTAAATAACAATTTACGGTATAAGGTTGAAAGGTTTTCACACTATCATCTGTATATGCCTTTCTTTGGTCATAACACCTGACAAAAATACGGCTGCTTTGTGTCACGGCTTCATTCAATCGAAAATAACCATCAACGGGCTGCTTACGGTCCAACATATTTGCATAATAGTCAATAGAACTACCCGAAAAAGGATATACGGTACGATTATTAATGTCAACACTTGCTAAGGAAAGCATACGATTATTTTGGTAATCTTTAATATAGGTAGGTACAGAAAAGCTAATACCGTCCAATCTTATAATATTATTCGGTATAGCTTTTTCTATCTCTATCCTCTGACCTGCTCGTTCAATTTCAACGGGAATGATTATGTGTACAATTCTTTCCATGAATCAGTGTTTTTTTGCATTATTCTTGTTTGTCACTGCCTGCTACATTCTCTAAGCGCAAATACAATACTGCCACGTATGGATATGTAACATCGGTATCTAAACCGCCATCAGTAAATAAACCTGTTACAAGGCTTCCTTTTGCTTCGTCCTGTAGTGGATTTTCTTTCGTTCCAGTGTAGAAACGGTCATCAGGAGCAACATCTTGACTGCTGCAAATACGTTTAGCTTCAAATAGTGATGGAAATAACTCCTCACCTGCAATGCTTAATTGTAACCGTGATTGAAAGTAATTAGAATTATACGGAAGCTCTAAGGCTATTCCTGTAATTTGTGCATAGAGCTTGTCTGAATTTACATTAATTTCAATGGCTGCACCTGCCTCATCAACTACAATAAGAACTTGTTGGTATTTAATACATCTCATTTTAAATGTCTCCTCTCAATAATTTTGATTAATAAAATAGATAAAACCAATTGTTTTTCAAATTGGTTTTATCTGCTACTGCTATGTAAGAGAATACTATTTTTTGTATGCGACGGTTCCTTTGAGTATTACTTTTAACCAAGTGTGAGCTACACAAACAGTTCCCCAGTCCGCGCGAAATTCGATCTCCTTTTGTGTTTGAATAAGTATAGGATTGGCTAATTTGAATTCACCTTTCTTACAATTCATATATTCAGTATCAAACATTTCAAGGGATGATTTAGGTATAATCTCGGCTCCGTTGGCTTTAAGTATAAATTGTCCATTACGCACAAGTGCCGGTATCATGTCGAAATCTACGTCAAAAGGTGTTATATCACCTGCACCAACGCCCGACAATAAACTAATGCTATCCAATAAGAATACATTATCTTTTTCCAATTTACCCATACTGATATTGTTCACACCGATAACTTTTTTATCATCATCCACGAGCATATCAATAGAATTTTTTGCACCGACAAATTTTGTTGCATAATACGAGACGTCTGCTAATCGCATCTGACCTGTTGCAATTTTCTTTGTCAGTTCGGGGTCAAGATTTCCCATACGCTTCACAAACTCCTCCCTTGAAGTGCCCCGTGCTGCGTTTAATTTGCCTGAATTGGCAATTTTTTTAATCACGTTGCGTTTGGCTGCCGTAGGAAGCTCTTGAATTTCTCCAAATAAAGCATCAATAGCGACATCGCCTAATCCGCTGATAATTTCACTGGCAGTCAATTCATCGCTGCCCATAATTGAACCTAAATAACTCATTTTTTTTCTCCTTTTTTTTTAATTGTTTGTTTAATAATTGTTTTTTTTTGATTATTGTTTTTTGCTTAGATGTTGTTTACATCCACTTCGGTATAATCAACCGCATCAAATCCATTGATGTTGCTTTCCGGTAGATATACCTGGTCGGCATTACCTAAATCTTTCAATTCAGGGTTGTAGGGTTCGATCGTGAGTTGCGTAACAACATCTTCGCCCAGTTCGCCACCATCGCCGATTCCTGCAAGCCCATTGAGGATATCTTTTTTCAAAAATACCTTTATGCCTGTAGCAATTCCGCTTCCGGTTACACCTGCTGCGACGAGTTTCACATCATCGTTTTTGATTAATATACTACCTGCTACACCTGCCCCCATGAGAACCAACGGTCTTACAAGTTTTTTTACATTGAATCCATCGGGCAAATCAGCTACCTTCAACATTGTGTCAATAGCCTTACCACCAAATGAACCAACGACCATACCTGCTATAACAAGTAATGGCTTTTTCACTGCATCAATAATATCGGCTTTGCCAACTTTCTTTTTGCTTGATTTTGCTGTTTTTTTCATTGTGTTTGATTTTAATTTATAATTGTGTGATTTGATGATTCTTTATTTGAATTTTACTACACCTACGGACTTAGTTTTTTTTTTGGCAGAAGTTTTTTTCTTTGGATGTACTTTTTTTGCAGAAACTTTTTTCTTTGGATGTGTTTTTTTTGTTCCGCTTAATCCTTTTAGCGCAACGGCTGTGCTTGTTTTTTTTGGTTTGCGAAAAAATGCAAAATAACCACCAACAGCTAAAGCTAATCCTCCGATAGCTAACTTACCAGGGTTTTCCTTGACAAATGTGCCTATCTTTTGCATAAAGGTTTCACCTGATGGATCGTCTGCTTCTGATGAAGATGCACCGCCGCCGCCACTGGCTGCTTTATTGCCGCTCTCATAACCACCGCCACCGCCATTGGAAGCAGTATCATTCTCAAGGTCCACACCGGTATTGGTTTCGTGATTGACGGATATTGTATCTTTAATGATGTTGATAGCATCTTTTGCTTTGTTGCCAAATTTTTGCAGTTTTTCAATAAATGTT
>CAIWVT010000426.1 GCA_903916135.1 uncultured bacterium | reverse complement strand
CACTAATTGTGCACCCATGTTTTCAATCGGATCTTTCAATTCGATTTCTTTTGCTACGGTAACACCATCTTTTGTTATTTGAGGAGCACCATATTTTTTATCAATGATAACGTTACGACCTTTTGGTCCAAGAGTTATTTTCACTGCATTTGATAATGCATCAACACCTTTTTTCAAAGCTTCACGCGCTTGACTGTCAAAAACTATTTCTTTTGCCATTGTTATTTTTTTTTAATGTTATACTATTAGTTGCGAAATTTATTAGATGACCATAAAAATATCATCTTCTCTCATGATGAGATACGTTTTGCCATCCACCGTTACTTCAGTGCCGGAATATTTGCCATAAAGAACGCTGTCGCCAACCTTAACGGTCATTGGTTCGTCTTTTTTACCTTTACCAACAGCTACTACGATGCCTTTTTGTGGTTTTTCTTTTGCAGTGTCAGGAATAATAATTCCGCCTGCTGTTTTTTCTTCTGCCAGAGCAGGTTCAATCAGAACTCTGTCTTTCATGGGTGTTCCTAAGTTTTTTGCCATACCTTATTTTTTTTTATGTGATAATTGATTTGAAAATTGTTATTTATATTTGTTGAAATGCGATTTTCATATATCGTGCCAAATGGAAATTGCTTCCGAAAATTGGACATTTTTTCAGGTTTTTGCCTAAAATAAAAAAAAATGCCAGAACGCACATGACATTCTGACATATTTCGTCAAAATAGTATGAATTATTTTTTTGGTGCGGGCTGAAAATCGTTGACTGGTTTTGTATTGTTCATTTGGTCTCTTAGCTCAGTATCCACACTTGTCTTTGAGCCTGTACGAGGAATGACAAAAATTGATGCCATACTTAATAGTAAAAGTGCTATGGCAAGGGTCCAGGTGGTTTTTTCCAAGAAATCGGCAGTTTTCCGAACGCCCATAAATTGGTTGGATGAAGAAAAGTTTGACGCAAGACCGCCACCTTTTGAATTTTGAACTAAAACTACAAGTACCAACAATACACAAACGATAAAGATTAATACAGAAATTACGATATAAGCTCCCATTTTATTTTATTTTATAAGTTATTTTAATAATCTATTCTCCAAGATTTCAATTTGGTTTGCAAAGTACGTCTTTTTTTCTGGATTGACCAAATATAATTTACGATAAATTTTAAGTGCCTTATCAATTAATCCTTGTGAAATATAGATTTTAGCTAAGGTTTCCGTCACAATATCGTCTTTTTCGATGCAACTATTTTCTGCCATATTTACCGGATTGAAGAAATCGCGCTTTGGCGTAGAGAGACGTGGCTCATCTTGAAGAAACTTTTCAATAAGCGAAAAGTCTTTAGGCGATTTAGTAGTAGTCTCAATTAATTCAGAGGTTTCGAGCATATCTACCGCGCTGGGAGTTTCCACAGGGGTTGATTTGCTTATGATGTCCAGCATAAAAGTCTCAGTCGGTTGCGTGGCGTTGTCAGCTTCCAGAATAACTTCAATCAAGTTCTTAATAGATTCTTCTGTCTTTACAGGTTCCTGTTTTGGAATCTCAAAAGAAACCGCATCAACAACATCTAGAATTGGCTCTGATGATGCGTTTTGATGAT
>CAIWVT010000425.1 GCA_903916135.1 uncultured bacterium | reverse complement strand
TTTATATGTGAATAAAAATTTTTGTTACCAATAAAAACGCCCTTATCGCTATAAACGTCTGTTTCAATAAAATCATTTATAACATTTTCTTTTAAATTCCAAATAAAAAAACCAATTGGAAATTTGCCATTTACATTATCAAATGTATTTGCAGGGACAATAAATCCTCTAAGAAATTTAGCTTTAAATAACTCGCGATATTTAAAAAAATTTGGAGCTTGAATTGTTTTTAATGTTGAGAATTGAGCAAGAATAGAATTAGGTAATTTCGAGTAAATTTGTATTAAGAATTGTGCAAATATTTCTCTTGCAGATGTGCCAATTATTTTATGAAAAGTTTTATAAACTTGTGTTTCCGTAGCAACTAAAGATTTATTTTCTCCTTTTCCTTGAATTGTATCTCTGTTGCTTGCTTCTGCATACGGTGGATTTATATATACAACCAATTTCTTACGTTTTTCAGGATTGTTTATAATATCTTGCAATGGTAAAGGCAATTTGCTGAAATCGTCATTAAGAAAATCGAACTGAAAAACATGGTCGTCTAATAAGTTCGCACCATTCTTAATTCTGTCGTGCATTACTTCAACATCTTGCTTATCAAGTGTGGAAGCCCATATATTATACTTATTCGTTAGCCCATGTAGCAAATTCCCGGTGCCTGCTGCACCGTCCCAAATGTAGTATTCATCTTGCCAATCTTCACCCAGTACATCAGTTAAATACTTCTGTGAAAGTTCTACCCAGATTTGTGGGGTGAAAAAACTTCCTTTTCGTTCTCTTACATCTTGGGGCACTAATAAATCTCTACGTTCTACGATATAATCCCAATATTCTTCTTTTGGTGGGCGGTCGTACCTATTCCAAAATTGTGTATGAGCTACTTGATTGTCGGTAAAGGAAGTTGAACTAATACTAAACAACCCAGATTCACTTATCTTTCTGTCTAATTCGTAATGGTCATGTTTTAGTAGCACAAATAGTTTTTCCTTCAACGTATTGTTTTCTTGAGAAATCAAGTCGGCGAGGTAAAAATCTCCATCAATAATACCAGTCTTCTTTGCTATGTTCCAATTTACTGCAATGGTCGGTTTTACTTTTTGTAACCATTTGTTGTAAATGACCATGAAATTATTCTTATCAATTCTGGTTTTTGTTAAGCCAAATTTACCAACTATAAAATTGCTTTTGATAAATTTTTTAAGTTCCTTATCATCCCTTTCGAAATTGAATAGAAGTGCCTTTTGGTCAATTGTGGACTTTACTTTCTCATGCACTAACTTAAATTCTTTTGTTCCTTGATCTGACGGAGTAACATTCCAGTTAAAATCATTTTGATAAAAAATATCATGTATTTCATTATAAGGGATAAAAGCAATTTTTTCGCCATCTATAGCACCAAGCATAGGAGGAGGTAAGAATAGATCAAACGTTCGTGCTTTTCCTATTGTTAGTATTAATTGTACAATTGAGTTATATATATCCGAAGAACCATTTTTTGCTTCAGCCCAAAGTAGTGATTCTTGTTCAAATAATTCTTGTTGGCTTTGGTGAAAACAAACACAAAAGTCAACATTGCCAATTATTTTAGTGCAATCGTAAATCCAAAAATAGTCTTTCGCAACTTTGTTTTTAAGTTCTTCTTCTTTTATGTTTTGATACTTCATGTTTTCGTCTTAATTGACTTGTTACGATGTCTTTTTATAATTGCAACTAACATTTATGTTACTACTTTGGCAGCAACATCTCCTATATCCATCCCACCAAGCCCACCTAATTCCCAAGCCTGCCACAACAAATATAATAATCTACAAAGATAAATATTTTCTGATTACAATTGAAAAATAATCTGCATAAAAAAAACAATCATCAATTCCCAATATCAATCAGCGCATAAAAAACAAAACATTTCCTATCCCTTATAATAATAACACCCTGTATTGTAGGGAGTAACGCTTGATAAGGCTTGTGATCGCTTCATGAAGCTTCGGGAATGATTGCGGAAGCTTCTTGAATGAT
>CAIWVT010000424.1 GCA_903916135.1 uncultured bacterium | reverse complement strand
TTTTTTCTCTGGATTAGTTTGAGCAATAACTATGTAAGTTGAAGCTGAATTTGCATTAGTAATCCAGTTTTTCGTACCATTTACTAAATAATGGTCGCCTTTGTCTTCAGCAGTGGTACGTTGAGAAGTGGCGTCTGAACCTGCTTCTGGTTCCGACAACAAAAAAGCACCAATTTTTTGCCCGCTTGCCAAAGGCTTCAAGAATTTTTGCTTTTGTTCTTCTGTGCCATAAGTTTCGATTCCCCAATTCACAAGTGAATTGCAAACTGACATAACCACAGCAACTGATGAATCAATTTTTGAGATTTCTTCCATTGCTAACACGTAGGAAATTGTGTCCATGCCACCGCCATCGTATTTCGGATCGGTCATCATGCCTAAAAATCCTAATTCCGACAACTTTTTTACATGTTCTGTTGGAAATTCCGACTTTTCGTCTCTTTCAATCACATCATGTAATAATTCTCTTTCAGCAAAGTCTTTAGCTGCTTGCTGAATCATTTTTTGTTCTTCTGTATATTCAAAATTCATGGTTAAATTTATTAAGTTTATAATTCTATTTTAAGTGTCAAATTACTGTTCTATTAAAAAGTGCGACAAAGATAAAAAAAAATGGAATAAAAGTAATTAGAAAAGAAATTTAACTGAAAAAACTTATCAGTTTGTAAAAACAAACAAACTCATTTCTCATCAAATGTCATTGGACTTTATCTATTTTCGTTTTTTTTTACTTCATACATGACAAAAATTATCTCTTGGATTATTAATATTTGGTGCTTTGTTATTTATCATAAGTAGCGATTTTTCTTGTCAATGTCTTAGCAAATTCTTTTAATAATTTATGTTCGTGCGTTTGCTTACAGGATATTCTTTTAACGTAATTACTCTATCAGCCCATCTTTTATTGCATTATAACTAACCTGATCAAAAAAAAATCCCATAGCAACTCCTGTAATAACAACTCAAATTTATTGATTCCATTGAAAAAAAAACCAATGAAAAGTTTTTCTTTCGATGCATCAAAATTTAAAGAATAAGCCCCCCTCCGAAAAATCTTTATCCTGCCACAAACCTGTCTGTATTAAGCAGACTGGTTTGTGGCATTTTTTTAATTTATGTTTTTCGGAGGAAAATCAAAGACAGACCGGATGCGAAAATCATCACCCGAACCATAATCATTCTGGCTTTTCTGCTGTTTTAATTTTGTTTACGCTTTTTGCCTGTACACCTTTTCTTCCTTCTCCAATCTCAAACTCGACTTTATCGCCATCAGCAACTTTGTCGCCGATAAGATCTGTTGAATGAAAAAAAAGTTCAGTGCTACCATCCTCTGGAATGATGAAGCCAAATTTATGCATTCTGTTGTAAAATTTTACTGTACCTGTGGTCATAATTAATTATTTTAAATGGTGATTATTATGTTTAAAATTCTATGTTTAATATTTTAATTGACAGATAAATGGTGGTGATGCTATGTATGATTTTTTATTAAAGTACGGGCAAACCTTTAAGGATAGGAACGACGATGGCGACAACCTTCGAGAGCTACTTTTGTTTGTTTCGATTATCATTTTCAAAATTTTTACAAAGATAGTAAAATATTTATTATTTGATTTGGAAAAAATACTTTAGGAAATGATTTTTTTATAAACAGGCAGCCTCTAAAGATATGAAGGATGAAGTTTCTGCCTTATGGTGCAATATTATACCGATGCGAAATCTGTAATAGTCCAACCACGATACTCCGACAATCTTAGTGGTTCATTTAGGGGACAGGCGAATGTCGTGATAGGAAAATTGAAAATTACAGCTACTCCATCCCCCATTAGGTTGCGACAAAGTCGTTCCTATCTCATTAGGCTTTTGCTCCGCCAAAAATAATAACTCATAGTCCCTATTCGGTGCTGGATGATATGTTTTTACCATGCAAACTCAGAATTCAAATAGGTTAACAGAGTTGCAAACTTCGCACAACTGATTGTGATTTGTCTGGATTGAAAATAGAAAAATTAATATAGGAGCGAATTATTTCCAAAACAGAAATGGTTTCTGAGGAAGGAAAAGTAACTTCTTGGCGGGGCAAAGTCATTTCTTGCCGAGGCAATGTGATTTCTTGACGAGGCAAAGTGATTTCTTGACGAGGCAAAGTCATTTCTTGACAAGGCAAAGTCATTTCTTGACGAGGCAAAGTCATTTCTTGACGAGGCAATGTGATTTCTTGACAAGGCAAAGTGGCTTCTTGACGAGGCAAAGTGATTTCTTGACGAG